>JBGQGS010000001.1:0-69803 GCA_041497555.1 Candidatus Dormibacteraceae bacterium
CCGACAGTCGCGCCCGCGATGCGCCTGTTGATGGCAGCCAGATGACTTTCCTCATCCGGGCCGGGGTCGATCACCGCCACGACGGGGCCCGCCTCGACGATCCACGTGTTGGTCCCGGGGCCGGTGTACGGACCCGGGTTCGGCGCAATAATTCGGTGCACAGCGGTCAACGTTTGCTGGACGGCCCGTTTCGGCGCGTCCCCACCCCCCGGCTTCGCCGGGTAGCTCCCCGCACAGCGAGGTCGCCAACTTCCCCGCCAGCGGGGAAGTTGGGATGGTGAGCGGGCAGATAGATGTCGGCGCCGTCCAGCCGGCTGGCGTCGAGCCACCCGTCGAGATGGGTGTCGACGATCAGCCGCAAAAGCGGTTCGCCCATCTCCGGGACAGGGAGGGGGTGCCGAGGGCCGGATGCATCGATTCGCACCTTCCACCACGAGCCGACAGGTTCGGCGGCTACGCTCAGCCCGTTCCCGCCGAGCCACTCCTTCGCTCGGGTGAATGCTTCGACCAGCGCCGGCTCGGAGCCGAGGACGACCGCGTCGGGAGGAAGCTCGCGGGCGGCCGACGCCATCGCCAGGTTGAGCACCGCGCCAAGCACGACGCCGCGCGCGCGGTCCTTCGACTGGACGGCGGCAGCTTCCAGGGCGGCGGCACGGCGGCCGACCTCCTGCGCTTGCTCGTAAACGGCCTCGAGCAGCTCGGGGCGACCGAAAGCGGCCTGCCGCGCGGACTCCTGGAGCGCAAGGACTGAGGAGCGAAGCTTATGGCCGAGGCGCCCCAGCAAGTAGTCGCGTTGCTCGGCGGCGATCTGCTGGCCGAGCTCGGCGCAGCGACGGGCGAGCCGCAACCCACCCTGATCGGCCCAACCGACCAGGCGCCCACCCAGGCTGAGCGGCTCCCACGGTCCGCCGGGGGGTGGAAAATCCGGATCGGCAGGGCCGTGGCGCCGGCGCTCGGGGATCGACTCCATCCCGCCACCCACTCTCACCCACATCGGCGCGGCGGCGCTCATTGAGCGTCTAACGGTAGATCAGGACAAATCCCGAGATCAGGTCCGGATCCGGGCCGGCACCGTGAACTTGAAGGTGGTGCCATTGCGGTCGCTCGACGCGACCCAGATCCGTCCGCCGAACGACCGCTCAACCACGAGGCGGCAGAGGTACAGCCCGAGCCCGAGTCCTCCCTGCGAACGGTTGCGCCCTGCCGGCCCGGTCTTCTCGAACAAGGACTCCTGGCTGGCCGGCGGCAATCCTGGGCCGTGGTCGGTGACCGTGATCTCGAGCCAGCCGCGGTTCAACTGTCGCGCCTCGACGAGCACCGGCGCCGACGTGTATTCGAGCGCGTTGCCGACCAGGTTGGTCAGCACCTGGCCAAGGTGAGTGGGCTCGCAGAAAGCAGGCGGCAGGCCCGCCGGGAGGCTGACCTGCACGGCGGCTGAGCGCTCCTGGTATCGGTGCAACAGAACTCCCATCACGCCGTCCAGGGCCGGGCCCAGGTCCACCGCCTCGGAGCTGGGCTCGAAGTGCCTGGTCTCGAGCTTGGCGATGATCAGCTGGCTTTCGACCAGGCTCAGCAGCCGATCGGACGACTCATACGCCTCCTGCAGCAGCTCGCGCCGGCCGGTCGCGTCGATGGTGTTGTCCCACTGCATGATCCCCGCAAGAGTGTTCTTCATGGCGGCGGCAGGGCTGCGAACCTCATGGCCGATGGCGCGCAGCATCAGGTCTTTCGCTTCCAGCGCGAGCCGCTGCGCCGTCACATCCTCATGCAGAGTAAGGATTCCGGCCGGCTCACCTTCGAGGCCCGGGATCACGACCCGGCGCACGTGCACGGTGCGATCTGGGTCGTGCATGCGTAGCTCGAGCGTTCCGTCCGACTCGCCGTTCTCGCTCAGGACCGCGCCGGCGGCCGAATAGATTTCGGCTGGTTTCCGCCCGGGCATCTCCGCGGCCTGCAGGTTGTAGATCGATTCGACCTCTGGGTTGGCATACACGATGCGGCCGGCCGCGTCCTCGAGCATCACCCCCACGGGCGAGTGGCGAAGGATCGCGTTCATCATCCGGCGTTCGCGATCCAACGCATCGACGAGCTCGAGCTGACCGATCAGGACCGCCGCCTGGCCGGCGAGCACGGCCGCGAGGCGCCTCGTCTCGGCGCCGCCGCCGGTCATCCTCGCGACGAGAAGCCCGGCGAGACGGCCCTCGACCTGGATCGGGATGGCGAAGGCGTCTGGCGGAGCACCGAGCAGGTCGAGCAGAGCTCGCAGCCGGCGGCTGCCGGCAGGCGACGCGACCGCTCGCAACAACTGCGCGCTGTCGCTGACCGGCACCTTGGGAGCAGCCTCGCCGTCGTCCGAGCGGCGGACCAGCTGTCCGTCCTCGAGCAGCCAGAGCTCGCCCTGCGACCCGGCCAGCGCGTTGCTGACGAGCCTCCCCATCTCTGAGCGGGCCCGCTCGGGCTCGGTCGGGGTGAGCCTGGCGAACGCGGCCACAGCCTCCAGGGTTCGAATGCGGCCGCGGGTCTCCGCCACGAGCCGCGAGTTCTCGATCGCGACCGCCGCGTGGCGCGCAAAGTCCAGGGCGGCGGAGGTGGGTTCGGCGAGGTGCGTCGATGCGTGAACCGAACCGATGGCTCCAACAAGCCGATCGCCATACCACAGCGGGATCAAGCTCCACGCATGTCCATGCGCGGTGCCGCTCACCAACCCGGCAGGTGCGTCCCGCCAGTTGTCCTCGGCGCTGAGACCCGACCACGAGAGCACCTGCTCGGCGGCGAGATCGCCGGTACCGCGCGTCGCGCTGATCCGACCTTCCATGTCGAACGCCCAGCACACCACGCCTGCGCATTCGAGCATCGTCCTCGCCTGGTCAGCGATGTTCGCCACCACGCTCATGAGCTCGTGGCCGGCAAGCGCCGCCAGCTCCTGGATGCGAACCGACTGGGCGAGGGCGAGCTCGTTGGCGTGATGTAGGCGCATCGTCCGCAGGGCGATACCGACGACCGGGGCCGCGGTTTCGAGCAGCTTGAGGTGAGCAGGCTGGAAACGGCCGCCATCGTTTCGCATCGCAGCGATGCCGGCGACCACGCGCTCGTCCTGCGTGATCGGCACCCACACAACGTGGCTCGGAGAACGGCTGAAGATGTAGCCGCCGATCGGGCCGTTGAGGTCAGCGGGCTCCGCCTCCCCTACGTCCAGCACCGTTCCTCCCTGCTCGATCATCCTGCGGAAGAACGGTGCCTCGGCCATCGGTACCGGGCCGACGGCGGCCGCCTCGCCGCCTCGCTCGCCGGTGAACCCGGCCATGTCGCCCGCCACGTCGAGGTAGGCGAGCACCATGTGCGTCGCGTCGAGGTATTCGCTGACGACCGAGAAGATCGCTTCCGCGATCTGGCGCTCGTCAGACGCTCCCGCGACGCCCATCTCGAGGACGTGGAGCGCTTCCAATCGCGCTCGCTCCGCCTGCGCCTGCGCGAAGTGATCAGCGTTCGCGAGGGCCAGGCTCACGTGTGCGGCAACGTCCTCGAGGAGCTTGACGTGCCATTCGTCAAACGCTCCCTCGCGATACGACTGCAGAGACAGCATGGCGGTGATGCGGTCGCCGCTCAGGACCGGCACCCAGACGAACGAGCGGGAAACCAGCCGGCGGTCGGTTGGTGGTCCCGACACGAAAACGGCCGCGCCCCGGCCCACCGTCCATCCCTCACGTTCCAGGTCCTTTCGCTGGAAGGTGCGCGCCCAGGGTGAGTTGCGAACAAGCACAGGTTTTCCGGTCTCGTAGGCCTCTCGCGACGGCCCTGTGACGGCAAGGGCGACCGGCGGCACGACCTCTTCGACGCCCGCGACGTACTGATAGCCCTCCGCGAACGGTCCGTCGGGAGTCTGCGTGATGGTGGCGAGGATGAAACCGTCGAAGTTGAGGAAGGCCGCGAGCTCTCCGCGCAGCGTGCGCATGATGGACCATCGGTCGAGGCTCGACGCGAGGCGGCGTCCGATCGAGTTGACGACCTCTAGCCTTCGCCTATGGTTCTCGATCGCCTCGTAGCTCCGGGCGTTGCGCAGCGCGAGCGTGGCCTCGTCAGATACGAGCTCAAGGAAGGCCGCGGTCGAGTCCTCGTATGCAAACGGGCGCGAGCATCGGATCCCGAGTGCTCCGCGCACGGCGCCGCCCTCTTTGATCGGTACCCACAGCGATGAGGACGGCTGGTGGACGAGGATCGGCTTCGAGTCGCGGACCATGGCGCGCGCCGCCGCGGCCGCCGGGGATCGCGAGGGCAGCAACCGCGAAGTTGGGGCTGAATCGGCTTCGACGTGCATGAGCCGAACCCGGTCGGTGCCGTCGTCCTGCATCGCAACCATCTCGAGCGCGTCGACGGGCAGCAGCTCGCGAAGCGTCGTGTGGAGCCCGGTGAGCACGCTCGCCTCATCCAGCGTCGAAGCCATTGCGCGCGCGATGCTGTTCAGCGCCTCTAGCCGGCGCGCCTGGTTGCGGGTGAGCTCGTTGAGCGATGCGTTGGCGAGGAGGACCCCAAGGCGTCGATGGACGTCGTCGAGAAATGCGACCTCCGCGTCCGGCACCCGACGCTTCCGATGAGACTGATAGATGACGCTGCCGATCAGCTCGCCCTGGTGCTTGACCGGCACCCAGATCGCGAACCTGACCAGCCGACCGACGCCGGGTCCCTTGCCGCGCTCCTGGCTGCTGGACGCAACGGGCACCACCACCGTCGGACGCGGATTCGCGTACTGCTTGGCGAATACTGATTTACTCAGGGGCAACCGGCTCACATCCTGGAGCACGCCAGAGTCGATCGGCAGCGAGCGGTACCAACCTTCCCGCTCGAGGACGTGAAGCACGATGACGTCGTAGCCGAAGCGGGGGTGTAGGCCCCTGTAGAGCACCTGGAGGAGGTCGGCCTCGGTGACACAGCTGCCGAGCTCATGGACGAGGGCGGCAGCCGAGGGACCCAAACCGGCCCTGGACTTGCGGGGCGCGGCTTTGGGCCGAGCAGGCGCGCTCTTGACAGGCCTGGACGGCGCATGTGATCTGGCGCCTGACCGGGCTGAACTGGGCATTGCCACCGATACACTAACCCCGTGCCGTTCACCCCGCCGAAACCAATCGCCCCCACGCCCGAGGATCTCCTGGGTTCTACCGTGCTCGTGGTGGACGACGAGCGTGCCTGGCGCGTGATCCTGGAAACCGATCTCAGGATGCTCGGCTACAAGGTATCGATGGCGGAAGACGCCGACCAGGCTCTCGAGAGGGCGCAGTCGGACCAGCCGGAGGTCGCAATCATCGACCTGATGCTGCCCGAGCCGATGGACGGCTGGGGGTTGCTCAACGAGTTGAGGGCGCGCGGGCAAAAGGTGCCGGTCATCTTCTACACCGCCTACCCGGTATTCCCCTCAGGGACCGACGACCCGGATGTGGTCGGCTACATGAGCAAGGCGATCGACAGGGCTGATCTCTACGCCCTGCTCCCGCCGGCGATTCGGCGCTCCCGCGAGCGCCGAAACTCAGATTCCTAGATGGTTACCAGCCCATCTGCGAGAAGGCGGTGATCCAGTCAGCGCCTGACGCGAGGGCAAGAGCTGCGACGACCACCAATGCGAACGCCACGCGCTGGAACTTCAATCTCCAAGTCATCCCCATAGATCCCCTTTGTTTTTCCAACCGATGCCAGGACCGAGAGGGAGTATGCGCTGGTCGATTCGTATTTGCTTGTTCGCATCCAGTCAATAATGGTTAAAAATGATATAGGTGGCAGCTTGGAAAATCGGAGTATGAAAGTCAGGCCACGCGGCCCGGTCCGCAGCCGGGAAGTGCGGCTGCCGCCGCTGCCGCCGGGGCTCGAGGTCTACCGGCCTGCAGAGGTCCTCGGTTCGTCGGTCCTGGTGGTCGAGGACGAGGCCGCCATGCAGCAGCAGCTGAGGATCGACCTTCACGACCTGGGCTACCGCCCTTCCGTCTCGGCTTCGGCCCCTGAGGCCCGGCAGCTGCTCGAACGCGAGCGCGTGGCCGCGGTCCTGCTCGACCTTGTCCTCGACGAAGGGGAGGATTCAGGTTTCGAGCTGTTGCAGTGGATCCGCCAACACCACCCAGGGCTGCCGGTGATCGTGCTCTCGGCGGCCCAGGTCAACTCCGCGTCGATCCGCAAGGCGTACGAGCTGGGCGCGAGCTCGTATTTCGTCAAAGGCAACGTGCCCATGGCCCACATCTACTCCGACCTCGCCGCGCGCCTGGTGGAGCGCGGGACCGGCCGCCCGGGCAGCTATCGCTTCGGGCGGCTGGAATTCGACCCGACTCATCGAACGGTCAAGCTCGGCCGCGGAGAGATCCGCCTGACCCAGCAGCAGACGGCCTTGGTGCTCTACCTCGCGCAAGGGTCCAAGTCCGCGACAGCGCGCGACCTGATCGAGGCCGGCCTCTTTCGAAGCAACGCCGCGCACTCCACCGTGCACTCAGCGCTGCTGACCTTGAGGCGGCGTCTGGACGAGCTGGAACCCGGCCTGGGCCAGAAGCTGGTGCACGCGACGGCACGCGGATACAACCTGGTGACGGTCCATGACTGAAAGCGACTCGACCACACCTCTGCCGAGCCGGTCCGTCCTCGACGAGGTGATCGAGCTGAGGCGCCATTTCCATCGCCACCCGGAGGTGAGCTTCAGCGAGCACGAGACGAGCCGGCAGCTCGGTGAGCGGCTGCGCCAGCTCGGGCTGGAGCTCAAACCATGCCCCACGGACACGGGAGTCGTCGCCCTGCTCGACACCGGCAAGCCGGGCAAGACCGTGATGCTGCGCGCGGACATCGACGGCCTGCCGATCCACGAGGAATCGGGCGTCGACTTCTCATCGCGGACCGACGGGAGCATGCATGCGTGCGGTCACGACGCGCACATGGCGATCATGGTCGGCGTCGCGCGGACGATCGTCGATCGGATCTGGGACGTACGTGGCCGCTACCTGTTCGTCTTCCAGCCCGCTGAGGAGATCGTCGAAGGGGCGAAGGCAATGATCGCCAAAGGTCTGCTCGACGATCACCATCCCGACTCCGTCATCGGACTGCACGTTTCGAGCTTCCTGGAGTCTGGGACGGTGGTGTCGAAGCCCGGCCTGATGTGGGCGGGATCCGATGCCTTCGACATCGGCTTCTCGGGACCTGGTGGACACGGCGGCATGATGGGCCGCCGCGGAAACGTGCTTGCGGCGCAGGCATTCTTCGTCGAGCGGCTCCACACCGTCGTGGAGGGTCTCGAGCAGGATGGCGTGCAGTGCCACGCGACGGTCGGCGACATCAGAAGTGACGGGGCGTGGAACATCGTGCCTCGTGGGGTGCTCGTCAAGGGCAGCCTGCGCACGTTCAACGCATCCCTTCGAGAGCAGGCGCTCGGCCGCCTGAACGACCTGCTGCGCGAGACGGACAGTGAGTTCGACGTGCATTCAAAGCTCGACCTCGTTCATGGAACCGTGCCTCTGATGAACGAACCGAATGTCACTCGAACGGTGCTCGACGTCGGACGCTTGCTCATCGGTGACCGGGCGAGCATCCTCGGTCGACCGCTGACGGTGAGCGACGATTTCGCCGAGTTCCTGACCCGCATCCCAGGCTGCTACTTCATGCTTGGAGCGATGCCGAAGGGCGAGCCGCCTCCCGCTCACCACTCGCCTGGGTTCCGGATCGACGAGGAGGCGCTGCCGATCGGCGTCAAGGTCCTGGCGGGAGCGGCGTCAAGACTCGCGGCTGACTAGTGCTCTGGATCGTTGCCATCGGCCTCGGCCTCGTGGTTGGCTTCGCCGCTCGTGGAACCATCGACAACCTGACGCGCATCCAATTGCGATGGCCCTGGCTGGTGCTGGCGACTCTCGTCGTGCGCGCCGCGATCGTGCTCACGCCGCTCAACCGCGTCGACGGTGTTCAGTACATTTATCTGGCCGCCCTAACGGCACTTGTCGCCTGGACGCTCTGGCAGATCGAGTTGGTCGCGGGAATGTGGCTCGTGGCGGCTGGCAGCGCGCTCAACCTGATCGTCATCGCCGCCAACGGCGGGCGCATGCCGGTGGCGACCGAGTTGGCCGGCGCCCTGGTCCAGCGCGGGCAGGTTGGCCAGTACACCCTGATGACGTCAGATACGCACCTCAACTGGCTGGCCGATTGGATCGCTCTACCTGGTCCGGTCGGACGGGTGGTGCATGAGGCCTACAGCCCGGGCGACCTGATCGTGGCCGTCGGAATCGCAGTCGTCCTGGCCCTGGCCATGCGATCTCGCAGTGGGAGCGACGAAACCCGGCCACGTATAGTGAGTGACCCGCCGTGATCATCTTCTGGATCTTCACGCTCTTCGTCGGTGCTTCGACCTTTGCGTTCACGTTCATCTTCCTGCAACTTGGGCTCGCATGGTCGATCGCCGATGCCTTCGTGGCGATGCTCCTTTGCCGCGGCTTGTTCAGCATGGTTCGACGCTCGCTCATCCTCCGCGAACGCATCTCTCCGGAAACCGACACCCTCACGCGCACGGTGGAGACGAACCGGGCTATCTTCTGGCGCCGAGCGCTTTTTCTAGGCGCGCTCCCGGTCCTCTATTTCGCCGGCGCCTACTTCCTCTTCGGCCTGGAGCCGGTGGACGCCCTCGACGCCCTTCCGCAAGCCATCGTCGCGGGGCTCACCAACCTCCTCTACGTGCTGTTCCTGCTGGCGGCGAACTTCACCCTCTTCCTCGGCCCGTTCTACATCTACACACGAATCGGCAAGACGATGATCAACCCGGACGACGCGAACTTCGGGGTGAACATGGAGGACGTGCGCGGTCAGAGGGCCGCGGTGACCGAGATGCGTCGCATTTTGCGCCTCATCGAGCACGGGAGGCTTTACGTCAAGGCCGGCGGCAAGCGCGAGCGCGGGGTGCTCATGGTCGGCCCTCCGGGCACCGGCAAGACGATGCTCGCAAAGGCGATCGCCTCATCACTGCACGTCCCCATTTACATCGCGGCCGGCGGGTCGTTCGCAGGCATGTTCCTCGGCATCGATGCTCTCAGCGTCTTCCTCATGGTTCGCGCGGCGCGGAAGAAGGCCAAGACCTGGGGCGGCTGCATCGTCTTCATCGACGAGATCGACGCCCTCGGCCAGCGGCGTTCGGGTACCCAGGGGGCTGGGGCGATGGGCGGCATGGGCGGCATGTTCGGCGGCGGTCAGCTCGGGCTGAACATGCTGCTCGTCCTGATGGACGGCATCGACAACCCGGGCATGATGGTGCGCCAGCTGCGCGGTCTGGTGAACCTCACCCTCGACGGGTTGTTCATTCCGCGCCTGATCGCGTTCAACGGCACGAGGCTGCAGCTGCGCATCCCGGCGCTGAAGGCCCCCAACTACAACATCCTGTTCATCGGCGCCACCAACCGGCCATCGGTCCTCGACGAAGCCCTCACGAGGCCCGGCCGGTTTGGCCGCCAGATCGTGTTCCGGCTGCCCAACCGCGAGGACCGCAAGGACATCGCCGGGCTCTATTTCGACAAGAAGAAGCACGATCCTTCTCTGGACACGCCGAGCCGGCGTGAGGAATTCGCCCGCATCACCGACGGCTACTCGCCGGCCGACATCGAGCAGGTGCTTTCGCTTTCGCTCCTCTACGCGTTCGAGGACAGTCGCGACCAGCTCCAATGGAAGGACATCCGGGAGGCGATGGGGAACGTCGAAGCCGGCCTTGCGATTCCGGTCGAGTACACCGAGCGGGACAAGATCGCCGTCTCCCGCCACGAGCTCGGCCACGCGGTGGCCTCGCACTTCTTCATGACCGACCACTCCCACGTAAGACTCTCGATCCGGCGCCGCGCCACCACGCAGGGCGAGATCGGCGGGTATCACAAAGCCCTGCCCGCGGAAGAAGAGTGGCTGGAGTTTCGCTCGCAGCTGGCGGCCCACATTCGACACGCCCTGGGCTCTCTGGCTTGCGAGCATGTCTTCTACGGCGAGAACACGAGTGGAGTTTTCATGGACCTCGTGCAGGCCACGGCGACCGCGTGCAGGATGGTCGGCACCATCGGCATGGGCCCGGACAAACTAGACGCTCAAATGTCAGCCAAGGCCGTCAGCATCGGCGAACAATTGATTTCCGTAGCCGAGGTTACGCAGGGAGTGCACGCACAAGGCACATGGGTAGGCGCAGTGCTCAATAACCCGCGCAGCCGGCGAGTTGTAGCCCAGCTCCTCGGATCCGCGTACATAGACGATTGGCGCCTGATGCAGGTCAACAAGGACGCGATCGACCAGGCGTCGGAAGCGTTGATCGCTCAGGGAGAGCTGATGGGCGACGAGATCAGCGGACTGCTGGACTCGGTGGGCATGAGGGCACCCGTCGATTCGGACCCGTACCCAGACGACTTGCCCACGGTCCTCGACCAGCGCGCGCCGATCGCGGCCGTGTCGGAGTCGGCCTGATTAAATCCCCACGAAGTCCGAGGCTTCGCCGTGACTTCGTGGGGGCCCCTCTTCTGACTAGAGTCGCGGCTGCGGCCCTTGCCGCCTTGCTCCTCGCGCTGCCCGCGCGAACAGTCCACGCGCAGGACCCTGGGCTGAGCCCGAATGCACATCACGAAGCGGCTCGCATCATCGCCGCCGAGCTCGCGATGAACCAGGCCGCCGCTGACCTGAGCTCGATCTCCACGCAGCAACCGTCGGGCTTGATGGAATCGCTGCGCAAGGAGCTCGCCACGGACCGGGCCGCCTATGCATTTCGGGTCGCGGCTCGACAGGAGGAGCTGCGGGTCTACGAGCTCGCGGGTTACGCGAGCGTGGAGAGCGCGGTGGTCCCCCTGCTGCCTTCGGGAGTACAGGCGCCGGTGGAGAATGCGATCGCGGGACTGCACTCGCTGTATATCCTCGGAGGCATCGACCAGTACTACCTGGTCAACGTCCACTTCACACACCCCTACTCCGACGCCAAGCCTGTGAGCCTGCTCCGCTCCTACTACCTCGAAGCCCAGCGCATATACGGCGTTGACGCAAGCTACCTCGCCTCCATCAACTTCATCGAAAGCAACTTCGGCCGCATCAACGGCCCGTCATCGGCCGGTGCGCTCGGCCCGATGCAGTTCCTTCCCGGCACGTGGGCCAATTACGGCGAAGGCGGAAACGTGATGGACCCGCACGACGCCATCCTGGCCGCGGCTCGCTACCTCGCGCACTACGGCGCGCCGTACAACATGCGTCTGGCGATCTGGCACTACAACCTCGATTACGACTACGTGGACGCGGTGGAGTACTTCGCGCGGGCCTACCGCACCGACCCAGGCTGGCTCGACCGGATGTATTACTGGAACACGTACGGATGAGGACTTCCTCGGCGAGCTGCCCGGCGACCCCCTAACGCTCGCCAGCACAATTAGAGTAGGTACTCATGGAGTATCGGATCGAACAGTTGGCGCGCTCGGCAGGCGTCGCCGTGGACACGATCCGGTTCTACCAGGGCAAGGGCTTGCTCGCTTCGCCGCGACGGGAAGGCCGGGTCACCTATTACAGCGAAAGCCACGTCGAGCGGCTGCGCCGGATCAAGGAGCTGCAGCAGCAGGGGTTTACCCTGACCGTGATCCAGCGCTTCCTGACCGGGGAGCTGGAGCCGTCCGATGAGGCACTGGTCGCGGCGGTCACTCGGCCGTCAGCCCCTCAGACCCTCACGCTGACCGAGCTCGCCGAGCGAAGCGGCGTGGCCGAACCGCTGCTCATGAGCCTCGAGCAGGCCGGGCTCCTTGTCCCGGTGGAAGGCGGCGACGAGCCGGTGTACCCGGCCGACGACCTGGAAGGGATCGCCGCCGGCATGAAGCTGATCGCAGCGGGCGTGCCGCTTGGCGCGCTCATGGAAATCGGCAAGGACTACGCCGCCGCGGTCGACCGCACGGCGCGACAGGCCGTCGACCTCTTCGACCGGCACGTGCGCGAGCGCATCCAGGCCGAAGGCGGCGCGACCGAAGCTGCCGAGCGCCGGCTGCTGCTGATGTTCAACGAGCTGTTGGAGGCGAGCGGCACGCTGGTCAGACATCACTTCCAGCGCACGCTGCTGCGCGCTGCGAGAGAGCACATCGAGAAGAGATGATCACCGCAACGTCAGTCCGCACCTGGGAGCTGGATCGGACCCCGGACCTCATCGACCTGGTCAGCGCCGCACGAGACAACGGGCATGAGGTGCTGCTCATCGAGCGACCGATGCCGGACGCCGTCAGCGTCGCAGCCCTGGGCAAGGCCTTCGACATCGTGGCGGCCAAAGGTGGTGTGGCGCTCGAAGACGCAAGCGGCAAGGTCGTCGACTTCGAAGCCGGCGCTGACAGGCTGCTCGCAGCATCCCGGTTGTGGCGAAGGCTCTGCGAGTCGCTCGCCGGCCCTCGATCGGCATCGCCCGTGAGCGGCCCGGTCGGAGTCGGCGGTTTCGCCTATCGGCCGGATCGCGAGCCCAGCGGGCCGTGGTCAGGCTTTCCCGCGCTGCTCCTCCGCGTGCCCGCCCTGGCGGTAACCAGGGTCCGCGGCCGCACCTACGCCACTGCGGCATCCGCGGACGCCGAGGCGCTGCTCGAGACCGGCGGAGCCGCGCATGTGGCGGGGCTGCGCGCGCCCGCGGCACGCAGGCTGGAGGTGACGGCCGTGCGTAATCCAATGGCCTGGACCGCCGCGGTTGAGAGCGCCGCCGCCCGCCTTCGCGCAGGCGATGCGGCGAAAGTCGTGCTCGCCCGCGAGGTCCTCGCCCGTGGCGATGGCGTCGTGTCAGCCGCAATGGTGGCCCGCGCTCTGCGCGCGGCGTACCCGTCCTGCTTCATCTACCTCATCACTGGCGCTGATGGAACCGCGTTCGCCGGAGCCTCACCTGAGCTGCTGGTCCGCCGGTCGGGTGATCGAGCCTTCTCACAGCCGATGGCCGGGTCAGTCGCCCGCGGAGCCACCGACACTGAGGATGAGCGGCTCGCGCACCAGTTGGAAGACAGCGTCAAGGACGCGGTCGAGCATCGCATCGTGTCTGAATTCGTCGTCGGCGCGCTGCGTCCTTTCGCACGCTCGGTTGCGGCAGAACCGCCTGAGGTCGTTCGCTTCACGAACATCCAGCATCTCGCCACCTCCGTCACCGCAGAGCTGATCCACCCGCCTGCCGATGTACTGCAGCTCGCCGCCGCCCTCCACCCCACACCTGCCGTCGGTGGCTGGCCGCGGGAGGCCGCCAACGCACTGATCGACGAGCTGGAAGGAATGGAGCGCGGTTGGTACGCCGGCGCGGTGGGCTGGATCGACGGGCGCGGTGACGGGGAGTTCGCGGTGGCACTGCGGTGTGGGCTGCTGTGGGAGGACGGAGCGCGGCTCTATGCCGGAGTCGGTGTCATGCCAGACTCGGATCCTGCCCGCGAGTTGGACGAGACCGAGCTGAAGTTCAAAGCGCTGCTGACGGCACTCGTCTGATGGACGTGACCCTCAACGGGGCGCGCATCCATTACGAGCGATCGGGCAAGGGCTTCCCCGTGCTCTTCATCCACGCCGGAATCGCCGATTCACGCATGTGGGAGCCGCAGGTCGCCGCGTTCGCGAAGCATTTCGACGTCATCCGCCCAGACCAGCGCGGCTTCGGCGAGTCGGAGCTGCCGCCGGTGACCTGGTCGCCCGTCGAGGATCTCCTCGCGCTGATAGACGAACTTGGCCTGAAGCCCGTGCACCTGGTCGGCTGCTCGATGGGCGGCGCAGTTGCCATCGACTTCGCGCTCGACCATCCCGAAAGGATTTCGAAGTTGGTCCTTGTCGGGTCGGCCATCGGCGGGTTCACCTTTCGACCAGAACATGCTGATGTCTTCGCCGAGGCGGCCGCCGCACGCAAGGCCGGCGACATGGTGGCGCTCAACGAGGCCATGTTGCATCTCTTCCTCGATGGCCCCGACCGGCCGCGCGGTTACGTGGCAGAACCGCTGCGCGAGCTCTTCCTGGACATGAACGGCCGCGCGTTGCGCGCTGACTTCGCAAGTGCCCCGACCAAGGATCTGGATCCACCGGCGGTTGGGCGCCTGGGTGAGATCACCGCGCCGACTTTGGTGCTCGTGGGCGACAAGGACGTGCCCACGGTGCTGGAAGCCGCGGACCTGCTCAGGGATTCAATTCCGAATGCGCGCAAGGCGATCATCCATGACGGTGCGCACCTGCCGAACGTGGAACACCCTGAAGAATTCAACCGCCTCGTTCTCGATTTTCTCTCAGCGAACTAAGCCGCCCTACGCATTCCCGGCCCGGGAGCCCGTCTCATGACCACCCGCTCCGGGGGCAGGAAGCGGAACTCCCGGCCCGCCTTGATCACCTGCCATCCGCCCTCATGCACCAGCCGTCGCCTAAGCCCTTAGCGCTGCGGCCGCCGCCTCCCAACACAGGCGATGCCCGTTGACGCTGTCTTCGCGCTTGAAGCGGACGACGACCATCGTCGGCGTGGGCGCAGCAATCGCGTCCGCGATCGCGGGCTCGAGACCGGAGCGGTCGGTCACCGGGCTGTAGACGAGGCCGTAGAGTCGCGCCACCTGGGAAAGATCAAGACTCAGCGGCGTCACGAACAGCTCCTCGAAAACGTCCTGGTGCTCGGCCTGTGGCAGGAAGCTGAACACGCCGCCACCGTCGTTGTCACACACGACGACGGTGGCCCGCATGCCGTGCCGCTTAAGCGCCCATAGACCGTTCATGTCGTGGTACAGGGACAGGTCTCCCAGCAGCAGGACCGTTGGAAGGTTCACGCGCCCGGCGGCCAGACCCAGGCCAGTCGACACAAGCCCGTCGATGCCGCTCGCGCCTCGATTGGCGAAGAAGCGCTGCTGGGGCCGCGCCTGCGGCCAGAAGGCCTCGGCGGCACGAATCGGCATGCTCGAACCGATGAAGACCTGCCCCGGGTCCGGTAGTCGCGAGCTCAACGCGCGAACGACATGTCCCTCGTGCAGGGGCGTCGAGACCAGGGTCGCCGCAATGGCTGCGGTGGCCCGCTTGCCGGCGGCCACCCACTGCTCCCGCCACGAGACTCGCTCGAGCGGCGGCAGCGCTTCGAGCAGCGGCTGCGGGTCGCAGTCGACGATGTTGGTCGCGACGTGGTCCTGGTCGCGCCAGGCGCGTTCGGGGTCGATGAGGAATGTCGGGGCCGACGCCGCTGCGAGCCACTTGTTCAGGGCCCGTGACGTCGGCATCGCGCCGAGCCGGATCACGAAGTCCGGTCCGTGCTGGAGAGACCAGCCGGCTCGCAGCAGAGCCTCATAAGACTCGATCGACGCCCCGGTCTCTGGGCGCCTGAGCTGGGAGGTCGGCTCGGCCAGCACCGGAAGACCGAGCCGGTGCAGCGCCGGAGCCAGCCGCTCGCCGTCGCGCATCTCTCCCGCGACGACCAACGGGCGCTGAGAGCGCTGGAGCGCCGAGGCCAAGGCGGCCACCTGGCTCGGTGAAGGCAGAGTCCGGCCGCGGCTAACAGACTGCCCCGCCACGCCGATGGGTGCCGGCACGTGGCCTGGCTGCGGAACGAGTGGTTCGCGAAATGGGAGGTTCACGTGCACCGGGCCGCCGGCAGCTTCCGCGAAAGCTCGCGCCGCCAGGCGCCGCCACATGCGAGCCGCATTGGGCAGCTCGACCGGCGCGCCGGGGTCGAAGTACCACCTGACCGCCGTCCCATACAACCTCTGCTGGTCGATCGCTTGATTGGCTCCCGCACCCTGCAGCTCCGGTGGCCGGTCAGCAGTGAGGACGATAAGGGGCGTGCGCGAGTGGAAGGCTTCGACCACTGCCGGATGAAACTCGGCCGCGGCCGTGCCGGAGGTACTCAGCAGCACGACCGGCTTGCCCGTGGCTTTGGCCAGGCCGACCCCGAAGAACGATCCCGAGCGCTCATCGATGTGAATGAGCACCTTGATCTTCGGATGGCGCTGGAGCGCCATGGCGATGGGAGCCGAGCGGGAGCCTGGAGAGACACAGGCGTACTCGACGCCTTGAGCGGCGAGCTCATCCACGAAAGTAGCGGCGAACGCCTGTGTCACATCCATACGATCTACCTGTGATTCTCGAGGGTGAGGACGTGCGATTGAGCTACTTCGTGAGCGGCGAGGGCACGCCGGTCACGCTGCTCCACGGGTTCACGCAGAACGGGCGCAGCTGGCTCGAGATCATTTCCAGGATGCCTGAAGGCTGGATGTGGATCGTGCCCGATCTTCGCGGACACGGTGAAACGCGAACGCCGCCTGAGGCGCCCTGCAGCATGGACGCCTGCACGGGCGACCTCGAAAAGCTGTGGGACCACCTCGGCGTCGCCCGCACTCACCTCGTCGGGTACTCCATGGGCGGGCGGCTCGCACTCCACGTCGCCGCCCGGCATCCGGAACGGGTCCTCTCGCTGCTCACCATAGGCGCGCATGCAGGCCTGGAGGAAGAGGCCCGCGAGGGACGACGGCGCGGGGACGAAGCGCTGGCGCTTCGCATCGAGAAAGACGGCCTCGAAGCGTTCGTCAAGTACTGGACCAGCCTGCCTCTGTTCGCGGGCCTGGAGCGCCGCGGACCGGCCTTCGTCGCGCAAATTCGCGCGGAAAGGATGACCAACCACCTGACAGGCCTTGCTTGCTCCTTGCGTGGAATGGGGGCAGGGATCATGGAGCCGATCTGGGACGACCTCTCACAGGTCACGGTTCCGTGCACCTTCGTGGCGGGTCAGCTCGATCACGGCTACGTTACGTCGGCTCGCCGCCTCGCTGCGACCGTGCCCAATGGGCGCGTCGAAGTCGTACCCAGGGCCGGCCACACCGTCCACCAGGAAAGACCGGAGGCGTTCGCCCGCGTGCTCGCCGCTCACCTCGCGCCGGCGACCTCTGGTGTCGCCACGCCAGATCCGCCGGACGCCACGCCGGCAGGCGACGGCTGGCCGTCCAGCTCGACCTCAGCCTGAAGACCGGCGGCATAACGAGCCGCTCCAAGACGCTCGCGGTCGAGCATCGATCCCCCATCGAGCATGCGCAGGATGAAGTGGCTGCATCCCTCTTTGCGAAGGGACTCGACCTCGCGCGCGACGTCGGCCGGCAACCGGGCGGTGACATAGGCGCGGGTCACAGCAGCAAACCAAGGGCGAACAGAAGGGCGTACGCAAGCTCAGCCATCGCCATGCGCTTCAACGCCCGCACCAGCGCGGGTCCCGCCGGCGCGATGAAGGCGACGCGAACCGGCGCCGACGCGATCGGGATCGCGAAGGCGACGAGCATGACTGTGACGGGGGCAAGCTCGAGGGCGAGGGCAACGATCGGGAAGGCAAAGGCCATGCAGATCAGCCCGAGGAGCAGGGTGAGCGTGCGCGCGCGGCCGATGCGCGTGGCCAACGTGAGCTTGCCCGCCGCGGCATCAGTGTCCATGTCGCGAAGGTTGTTGAGGACCAGAATCGCGGTGGCAAGGCATCCCATCGCGCAGCCGATGAGGATAGCGAGAGGGGTGACGCGCAGCGTCTCCACGTAAACCGTGCCCGCCGTGGCGACGAGGCCGAAGAAGAGGAAGACGAAAACCTCACCCAGCCCGAGGTAGCCATAGGGGCGCGGCCCTCCCGTGTACAGCCACCCGGCGAGCAGGCACCCCGCACCGACCACGAGCAGTCTCCAGTCGCTGGCGAGGCTCAGGATGAGCCCCGCGAGGGCCGCCACCCCGAAGGCGGCGATCGCCGCCCACCTGACATGTTCCGGTGGGACGACGCCTGACGATGCCGCTCGCACCGGACCGACCCGGCGCTCGGTGTCGGCGCCGCGAACGTAGTCCGAGTAGTCGTTGGCGAAGTTCACCCCGACCTGCATCGCCACCCCGACCACGAGCGCGAGCAGTCCGGCGCCCAATCGCGGTCCGCCTTCGTGGACGGCGATCGCCGTGCCGGCGAGAACCGGAGCGACCGATGCCGCGAGCGTGGCGGGGCGGACCGCCGACCACCACACTCGAGTGGCGGTCGGGGCAGGAGCAGTGGCGATCACGGTCTTTTTGGGAACTTGGAGAAGTTGGGCTTTCGCTTCTGCACGTAGGCGTCCCGACCTTCCTGCGCCTCTTCGCTCAGGTAGTAGAGCAGCGTCGCGTCACCGGCGAGCTGCTGGATACCGGCCAGGCCGTCGTCGACGGCGTTGAGGCCGGCCTTCAGCATCCGGAGCGCGAGCGGGCTCAGCTCGAGCATGCGCCGGCACCACGCGATCGTTTCCTGCTCGAGGTCGGCCAGCGGCACGACCTTGTTGACGAGTCCCATCTCGAGCGCCTGTTGTGCGTCGTACTGCTCGCACAGGAACCAGATCTCGCGCGCCTTCTTCTGGCCCACGATGCGAGCGAGCAATCCCGCGCCGTAGCCGCCGTCGAAGCTGCCCACGCGCGGCCCGGTTTGGCCGAACCGGGCGTTGTCGGCCGCAATCGTCAGGTCGCACACGACATGCAGTACGTGGCCGCCGCCGATCGCGTAACCGGCGACCATGGCGACAACCGGTTTTGGCAGGCGGCGGATCTGGACCTGCAGGTCGAGCACGTTGAGCCGCCCGGTGCCCTTCGGGTCGATGTAACCGTCCTTGCCCCTGATGCGCTGGTCGCCCCCGGAGCAGAACGCCTCGGTCCCGGCGCCGGTGAGGATGACCACGCCGATCTCGGGATCGTCTCGGGCTGCCTCGAACGCTTTCGACAGCTCGAAGACGGTGGTCGGCCGGAAGGCGTTGCGGACCTCCGGACGGTTGATCGTGATCTTGGCGACCCCGTCCCAGGTCTCGTAGATGACGTCTTTGTAATCGCCGGCCGTGCGCCACCCTGGATCTTTCAAGTTCTTACTCCTAGAGCGATCACTAGCACTGTTCGAATCGTACGCGGTCCGGCACGTGCTACGCGCGCTGGCGAGGCTTGCGGCGCGGGAAGAGCCGGACGATCTTGGCGTAGTCCTCCGGCGTGTCGATGTCGTCCGGGCGTCCGGGCGCCGGCACGGTATCGAGCAGCTCGGGGTGCCCCTGCAATATCTGCCGAGCGCCCGCGTCGCCCTTGAGCGCGAGGAGCTCATCCCACAGCTCGCGCGCGAGCACGATGGGCGGCGCCCATTCGCCATGTGTTTGAGCCACCGCGACGGCCGGTCGTGAACCCTCGCGGCGCCATGCTCGCGTCAGCGCCGCGATGGTCCGAGAACCGACGAGCGGTTGATCGCCCAACACGATCACGGCCGCCTCGATCTCTTCGCGCATGGCGCGCAGTCCCACCTGCAGCGACGAGGCCATGCCTGTCCTCGCCTTTGGGTTGTGCACGAGCTCCGCCTCGCCATCGACCGCCTCGCGAACGTCGTCCGTCGCGTAGACGACGACAACCTGGTGGCAGCCGCCCTCAGACGCGGACTCGATCGCGTGGTGCACCATGGGCTTGCCGTCGACCTCGAGAAGCAATTTCTGTGATCCGGGCATTCGCGAGCTCGACCCGGCCGCCATGACGATGGCCCCCACCGGCAGAAGAGCAGCAGCGAGCCGCTCAAACGGGGGTCGCGCAGAGCGGATCCATTCGACTTCGATGCCCGCGCGAATGGCGATCTCGGCATATTCTCGGAGACGCTCGCTGTCGCCGTCGACGAGCATCAGACGGCGGCCGGTGAGAGCCGCCATGTCCGGGATGGTCTCGGGCAAGCCGACCACCGCGAGGGCGCGGCAATCAGCGCGTGAAGCCAGGTGCTGTAGAGCCGAGTCAAGGTCCCGACCGCGGACGACGAGGCTGTGAGGCCCTTCCGGCTCACGATATGTGCGTCCTCTGACGGCCAGGTCGAGGTCGCCCATCACGAAGACCGCCATATCAAGATGAGCATGCCAGAAGGGACCCGCCTTACTCTCTGTTTCAATGCCCCTGCTTGGCGCTCACGTCGACTCGTCCGGCGGCCTGCACCTCGCGTTCGAGCGCGCCAAGGCAATGGGCGCCGAGGCGATCCAGGTCCACCCCACGCCGCCCGGTTTCTGGGGCTCGCCCAAGCTGGACGAGGATCGCATCGCGACCTTCAAAGAGGCGGCCGCCCGCCACGGCCACCCACCTTTCTACTTCCACGCCGTGTACCTGATCAACCTCGCAGGGGACGACCCGACGTTGCGACAACGCTCTGAGAGCACGCTCGCCGGCTATCTCAAGGCGGCCGACGACCTTGGCATCAGCGGCGTCATCTTCCACACCGGGTCGCACAAAGGGGCCGGCTTCGAGGCCAGGCTTCCAGGCATCCTGGAACACCTGAAGCACGTTCTTGAGCGCGCGAATCCTAGCTCCGCCCGGCTCTTGATCGAGAACAACGCCGGGCTCGGCGGATGCGTGGGCGCGCGGTTCGAGGAGATCGCTCAGATGCTGACGGCGCTGGGTGACCCGCGCGTCTCGGTCTGTTTCGACACCTGCCACGCTTTCGCGTCCGGCTACGACCAACGCACCGCGGCTGACGTGTCCAGGACGCTGGACGAGCTCGAGCTGGTGATCGGACTGTCGCGCGTCGACGTGATCCACTGCAACGACTCTGTGACTGGGCTCGGTTCCAACCGAGACCGCCACGCCAACATCGGAGCCGGACAGATCGGCGAGGACGGTTTTCGCGCGCTGCTGCACGAACCGCGCCTCGCGAAGCTCCCGTTCATCCTCGAGGTGCCCGGCGCGGGAGGCGGTCCCGACGCCGAGCAGGTCAAGGTATTGAAACGCCTCGCGGCCTAAGCTGCATCCGACGCGGACGTCTCCTCGTAAGCGTGATGAGTAAGGATCGGGCGCCGGCGCGGTGGGCGCCTCATGGCCAACCCGCCGAGCCACCACGCGCGGGCGGCCAGGTTGCGCAGGATGCTCCCGAGGCTGGGCACGCTCCCGGCGATAAGGCGGCTGTTCTCCATCTCGCGCTGCAGGTCCTTCAACCGCTCGAAGGCCGCGTCCTCGTTCATGTAGGGGTACATTGGGCTCCTCCTCTAACTAGTATGCCGCTTACACTGGTTATTATAACCGATGTTAGGCTGGCAGTGGTTATGGATATACTGAGCATTGATGGCTGACCGGCAGACTGCCACGGGTGTCCTCGGCCTCGTCCAGGCCTTTGTCAACACGGTCGACCTCCAGGACGGCCCAGAGGAATTCACTGACTCAAACAGGCTCAAGACCTGGCTGGTTGCAAGGGGCTTGATGGACAGCTCTCACCCGGTCGAGGCTTCCGACCTGAAGCACGCGGCTGCCCTGCGGGAGGCGATCCGGGGAGTGATCGGGGCTAACTCCGGCCTTCCGGTCTACCCCGTCGACGTCGCCACGCTCAACGAGGCGGCCGGAGCCAGCGGTTTGCGGATGCGCTTCGGCGCGGACGGCAGGCCCCGCTTCGAGCCCGAGGTCGCGGGCGCCGTCGGAGCGATGGGACGCATCGTCGCCGCGCTGTACACGGCGATGGAGGATGAGAGCTGGACGCGGCTGAAGCTGTGCAGTTCGCAGCCCTGTCGCTGGGCGTTCTATGACCGCTCTAAGAACCACTCGAGCCGCTGGTGCACGATGGCCTCCTGCGGGAACCGCGAGAAGGCCAGGCGTTTCAGGAGCCACGGCAAGACACACGGCTGAGTGGGGTTGTCGTCGTGAGCAAGACCCGGGCGGAGGCCTTCAGCTACCTTGGGCTGCCGATCCTCCGCGTGCGCCTGGCGAGCTCACGCAATTGACGGTCTCCTCGCCTCCCGCATCGAGGAGCCCGTACCACCGAATCGCGCCGCGGTGATCTCGGCGAGTATGCCGAGCGCGGTCTCCTCCGCCCCGCGGCTTCCGAGGTCAAGACCGATCGGGCCATGGACGCGTGAGAGCTGCTCTTCGGTGAATCCTTCCGAGCGCAGCGCGTCGAACCGATTCTGGTTGGTCTTGCGGCTGCCGATCGCCCCGATGTAACCGGCGTCCTTCGTCAGCACGGAGCGCAGAGCGGGGAGATCGAATTTCGGATCGTGGGTCAGGATGACGACGTAGGACGAGTTGTCGATCGCGAGCCTCGCCATCGCCTCGTCGGGCCAGGCGACGATGAGCTCGTCGGCCTCCGGGAATCGCTCCTTGGTGGCGAACTTGGCGCGGGCGTCGACGACGGTGACTCGGTAACCCATCAACTTCGCGAGCCGGTGTAGCGGGACCGCGATATGGATCGCACCGATGATGATCAGATGAGCCGGGCGCCGGAACGGCTCCGTGAACACGTCGCCATCGCGATGGGCCAGCTCAGCGCCTGGTGGCGTTCCCTTGACCAGCTCCGCCTCGCCGGTGGTGAGGTTCGTCCGCAAAGTCGCCGGCTCATTCCTTTGAAGCATCGCAATCAGCTGTTGGTGCACCGGTCCGAGCGGTTGGACGAACACCTCGATGTGCCCGCCACACGCTAGGCCGACCTCGAAGGCGACGTCGTCCGCCACGCCAAACGCCGCCACCTTGGGTTCGCGGCTCTTCAGAACCTTCTGAGCCTCCTCGAAGACCGCGCCCTCGATGCAGCCGTTCGAGACTGAGCCTGCCATCTTGCCAGAACGAGTGACCACCATCTTGGAGCCCAGCGGGCGAGGGCTCGAGCCCCATGTCTCGACGACGGTGGCGAGCGCGACGTCCTCGCCGGCCATGGTCCATTCGCTGACCTCTCCCAGAACCTCACGCATCGACTAGCGGCTCCTGGTCCGGCGGTCCAGGCCTGCAAGCAAGCGGCCCAGGTCTTCGAGCGCCTGCAGGTTGTGGGCGGCCAGAAAGTCGTCGCAGTGTGGGAGCGCGGCGGCCATGCCGCGAGTCAGCGGTTGGTATCCCTCTGAGCCCAGGAGTGGGTTGAGCCAGATCAACCGGTGGGCCGAACGGCGGAGGTGGATGAGCTCCGCCGTGAGCTTCGCCGGGTCCCCTCTGTCCCATCCGTCGCTGACGATGATCACCACCGCGCCGTGTCCCAGCACGCGGCGAGCCCACTGACGGTTGAAATCCGCCAGCGCGTCCCCGATCCGCGTGCCTCCGCTGAAATCGTGAACGCCTTTGCTTACAGATTCGAGGGCGCGGTCCAGGTCCCGATAACGGAGCAGGCGCGTGATCCGCGTGAGGCGCGTGGAGAACACGAAAGCCTCCAGGTCCTCCCGGCGCGCGATCGCGTGCGCAAAGATCATCAGCAGCCGCGAGTAACGCTCCATCGAACCGCTCACGTCGCAGATCAAGACGAGCGGCCGCCTCCGCACTCGTGGGCGCCGATGGAACAGCTGCATCAGCTCGCCGCTTGATCGGATGGCGTGGCGCGCCGAGCGACGCAGGTCGATGCTGCCGGCTCGCGATGCACGCAGGCGGCGCGTCTTCCGCTCGGCGACACGCCACCGCGCCTGCTCGAGCAGGCGTCGCACCTGCTCGGTCTCCTGCCAGGTCATCTGCTCGAAGTCCTTGTGCCGCAGGAGCTCCTCGGCGCTGTAGCCACTCGAGCTCGCGGGTACGGCCGTGGGCTCCTGCTCACGATTCATCTGCGAGCTGCTGAGCCCGAGGGCGTTCGCCCAGGCCTTGGCCCTTTCCGGGGACAAGGGCAGCGACCGGCTGCGGCCGGGCAGCACGCCGGAGGACGCTCTCGGATCCGGAGGCGACCAGAAGATGTCGAAGGCCGCGTCGAACGTGGGGAGGTCCTCCTTGCGGCTCACGAACACCGAGCGAAGGGCGTTTCGGAAATCCGTCTGCTGCTTGAGGTCGATGTGGCCGAGCACGCGCGTCGCGTCGGTCAACCGCCGGGGACCGGCCTCCATTCCGGCGTCATGCAGCAGCCTCGCGAATGCCCCCAGCCGCGGCAGCAGATCCGGCCGGTCAGGCACCCCGCGCCTTCTCGACCAGGGCGGGTACCTGCTCCCTCACGCGCTCCAGGTCCTCCTGGTACTTGAGGGCCGCGCCGATGGTCGCGTTGACCAGTGTCGAGTCGATGCGCGTCGCGCCCAGCGCGGCGAGCGAACGCGCCCAGTCCAGCGTCTCCGCGACCCCGGGCACCTTGTACAGATCCATTCCGCGCAAGCTCTGGACCAGAGCAGCCACTTCGCGCGCCAGGCCATCTGCGGCCTCAGGAGCGCGGGCGCGGACGATCTCGACCTCTTTTTCGAGGTCCGGGTAATCGATCCAGTGATAAAGGCAGCGCCGCTTGAGCGCATCGTGCACCTCGCGAGTCCTGTTTGACGTGATGACCACGAACGGGGTGCGTTTCGCCTTTATGGTGCCGATCTCGGGGATCGACACCTGGAAGTCCGACAGCAGCTCGAGCAGGAATGCCTCGAACTCTTCGTCGGAGCGGTCGATCTCGTCTATCAGCAGCACCGGCGGTGTCGGGTCGTCGTTGTCGATGGCGTCGAGGAGCGGCCGGCGCAGCAGAAACTCGGCGCTGTAGATCTCGCGCTCGGCCACCCGGCGGTCCTCGCCGGCGTCCATCAGCCGGATATGCAGCAGCTGCCGCGGATAGTTCCACTCGTACACGGCATGGGCGAGGTCGATGCCCTCGTAGCACTGGAGGCGGATCAGCCGCGCGCCCAGCACATCGGCCATGACCTTGGCCGCCTCTGTCTTGCCGACGCCTGCCTCGCCCTCTATGAAGAGTGGCTTTTCCAGCTTCAAGGCTAGGAAGATCGACGTGGCGAGGGCGCGGTCGCCGATGTACTTGCGCTCACGCAGGCGTGCCTCGACGTCCTCGATCGTGGTGAGAGAGCCCGCGGTCACACGCAAAAGATTACGACCGGGGGTGGCTCGGCATTTGCACCGAGCCACCTCGCCGGGTCACTCCGCTTGTTCGATCGCTCGCTTGGTCAGCACTCGGGCCAGGTGCTTCTTGTACTCAGGGCTCGCGCGAAGGTCACCGGACGGATTGAGACCGTCCGACGCGTGCTGCGCCGCTTCCTCCGGTTTGGCGCCCTTGTGCAGGGCCTCCTCGACCGCCTTGGCACGGACCGGTGTCGGTCCCACGTTGGTCAGCCCGATTCGCCAGCCGCCGTTCATCTTCTGGGCCGCCGCGCCGACGATCGCCCAGTCGAAAAGACGGCGCCGGAACTTGATGTACTTGTGCGGGCCGTTCGCCACCGGGAAGACGACCTCGATGACGATCTCGTCTGCCGAAAGCGGCGTCGTGAACAGGTCCTTGAAGAAATCCTTGGCCGCGATCGTCCGCCGGTTGGTGACGATCTCGGCGTCGAGCATCAGGGCGATGGTCGGGTAGTCGCCTGCCGCGTCCGCGTGCGCGATCGCACCTCCCATCGTGCCCATGTTGCGCACCTGGTTGTCGCCGATCTCGCTCGCCACCTCGGCGAGGATCGGCAGCTTGTCTTTGACCACGGCTGAGTTCTGGATCGTCACGTGGCGGGTCAACGCGCCGATGTGAAGCTTCGATCCGCCTTCTTTGATGTGGTCGAGATCTTTGATGCCGTTGATGTCGATGAGGGCTTTGGGCTGGGCGAGGCGGAGGCGCATGAGCGGGATCAGGCTGTGCCCGCCCGCCAGCACCTTGGCGTCCTCGCCGTACTTTTTCAGCAGCTTCGAGGCCTCCTCGACGGAGGAGGCACGAGCGTATTCGAATGCGGCCGGGATCACTTGCGGGCCTCCTTTCCATTGGTGGACGCCCCGCGTGCTCGATGTATCTGCTGCCAGAGTCGGTCGGGGCTAGCGGGCATGTCAACGTGCTTGATGCCGAGTGGTGACAGCGCGTCGCAGATCGCGTTGATGACGGCGGGACTCGCCGCGATCGTACCGGCCTCGCCGATGCCCTTTGCGCCCAGGGGGTTGGTCGTCGACGGCGTGACGGTGCGGTCGACCTCGAGATGCGGGATTTCGGTGATTCCAGGGATGCTGTAATCGAGGAGCGTGCCAGTCCTGAGCTGGCCTGTCTCCGGATCGTGGGCGACCTCCTCGAAGAGCGCCTGGGCGATGCCCTGCACCACGCCGCCGTGCACCTGGCCCTCGACGATCATTGGGTTGATCACATTGCCGCAATCGTCGACTGCGACATAACGCTGAAGTTCAACGGCCCCGGTTTCTGGGTCAACCTCGACGACGCAAACATGCGTGCCGAATGGCCAGGACAGATCCGGTGGATCGTAATAGGTGACCGCCTCCAGCCCATGTTCCATACCTTGTGGCAGATTGTCTCGATAGGCGGCAAAGGCAACCTCGCCCATGGTCTTGGCTTTGTCCGGACTGCCCTTCACATAGAAACGGCCCTGGTCGAAAGCTACGTCCTCATCTGAGGCCTCGAGCATGTGCGCGGCAAGCTTCCGCGCTTTCTCGACCACCTTGCGGCACGACATCAACACGGCGCTGCCACCGACGTGCAGGCTTCGACTGCCATAGGTCCCATAGCCAAATGGAGTGTCTCCCGTATCGCCCGTACGCACGTCGATGGCGTCGTATGGGAGGCCGAGCGTATCCGCCGCGATCTGCGCAAACGTGGTGGCGTGGCCCTGCCCGTGAGGGCTGGTCCCGACATACACCGTCGCGGACCCGGTCGGATGCAGACGCACCGACGATGTTTCCACCAGGGCTAGCGGCTCATTGGCTGCGGTTATCGCGCTCGGCCCGAACCCGCAGGCCTCGATCCAGGTCGAGAGCCCGATGCCTAGGTAGCGCCCCTTCGAGCGAAGCTCCTTCTGACGTTGCCGTAGAGCGTCATAGCCGATCGTCCCCAGCGCTTTGGTCAGCGCCTTGTCGTAGTCGCCGGTGTCGTACGTGAGCCCGAGGTAGTTGGTGTGCGGGAACTCCTTGGTGAAGTTCTTGCGCCGGATCTCGGCCGGATCCATGCCGATCTCGCGCGCCACGAGGTCGATGCCTCGCTCAATGGCATGCGTCGCCTCAGGCCGCCCGGCACCTCGATAGGCATCTGTCGGGGTTGTGTTGGTCAAGATGCCGACGGTTTGGAACTTGACATTCTTCAAGTCGTAGGCGCCGGCGGCGACTGCGTATGCCGAGCACATGAAAGAGCTGAAGACGCTCACATATGCCCCGGTGTCGACGTACTGCCGCACCTTGTAGCCGAGAAGGGTGCCATCTTTCTTGGCGGCGACCTCGATGTCGAAGATCTGGGCTCGGCCGTGATGCGTGGCCTGGAGGTTTTCGCTGCGACCTTCGACCCACTTGACCGGGCGGCCAGTGAGCTTGGACGCCGCTGCGGCCAGGTATTCCTCGGGGTAGATGTGGATCTTGCTCCCGAATCCGCCGCCCACGTCCGGCGCCACGACCCGGATGTTGCTCTCAGGGATCCCCATGGCAAGGGTGAGGCACAGGCGGACCCAATGAGGAACCTGTGACGACGTCCACATCGTCAGCCGGTTCTCGAACGGGGTGTAGTCGACCACTACAGCTCGACCCTCCATGGCGATCGGGAAGAGCCGCTGCTGAAGGATCCTTTCTTTGACGACGACGTCAGCGTGCGCGAAGGCTGTATCGACGTCGCCACCCGCAACAGTCATATCCCAGGCGACGTTGTCTGGGATCCCGGTGTGCGCTGTCGGACTCTTCGGCTCGAGCGCTTTGTCGAGGTCGACCACTGCCGGCAGCGGTTCAAAGTCCACGCTCACCAGCAATGCGGCGTCGGCGGCCTGGTACTTGTCCTGGGCCACTACAACGGCGACGATCTCCCCGTGATAGCGGGCCTCGTCCTTCGCAATGTAGGCCCAACCGATTGGCTGCTTTTTGTCGGGGACGAAAGAGTTGGTCACCGGTATTGCACCCTGCAGCAAGCCATCGAAGTCGCGGGCTGTGTAGACCGCAACCACGCCGGGAGCTTTGGCCGCATCGGTGAGCTCGATGCTCTTGATCCGGGCGTGCCCGTGAGGGCTGCGGACGAATGCTATGTGCAGCATGCCGTTGAGCGTCATGTCATCGACGTAGTGGCCGCGTCCAGTGATCAACCGCGGGTCCTCGCGGCGGTGGATCTTGGCTCCGATCATGGTCGTTACTGCCATTGCCTCAGCTCCTCTTCGCGGCGGCTTGGTGCTCGCCTGCCTTGGCCTTCGACCCATCCATCGCCTTCGCCGCCGACTGGACTGACTTGATGATGTTCACGTAGCCCGTACACCGGCAGAGGTTGCCTTCGAGGCCTCTGCGGATCTCGTCCTCGGTCGGGTTCGGGTTTTGCGACAACAGGTACGCCGCGGCCATGATGAACCCGGGCGTGCAATAACCGCACTGAAGGCCGTGCTCGTCCCAGAACGCCTGTTGCAGCGGGTGCAGCTCCCCATCCTTGGCCATGCCCTCGATCGTCGTGAGGTTCTTGCCTTCCGCCTGGACGGCGAACATCGTGCAGCTCTTGACGGCCTGTCCGTCGACGAGGATCGTGCACGCGCCGCACTGGCTCGTATCGCACCCGATGTGGGTGCCAGTGAGTCCGACTACGTCGCGCAAATAGTGCACGAGCAGAAGCCGCGACTCGACCTCATGCTCATGCTTGTGGCCGTTGACGGTGGTCGATACCTTGTGCTTCATACGCTCCTCCTAATCCCCTCCCCGGTGGGCCTTGCGGCGCCGGGAGCATCGACTCGGGCGCGAGCCCATTCGGTCGACCAGGCGGTCTCGCAGTCAGACGCGTGGCGGGCCAAAACTCGCACCCTCGTGAACCAGCCGAAGGCGAACCTCATTATTGCGCTACTTTTAGCGCCGAAATGCAACTAGAAAATTCCTTCAGCGTCGCGGCACCCCCCGACCGCGTGTTCGCCTACCTCCTCGACATCAACAAGGTCGTGGGCTGCGTTCCGGGCGCGGAACTCTCTGAGGTCGTGGATCCGACCACGTTCAAGGGCAAGGTCAAGGTGAAGGTGGGCCCGATCATGGTCGCCTATAACGGCACGGCGCGGATCGCCGACCGCAATGACACGCAGCGCTCGGCCACGCTCGAGGCTGAGGGACGTGAGACGACCGGGCCGGGCTCCGCGCGGGCGAAGGCCCTGATGACAGTGGAAGCCGACGGCGCGGGATCGATGGTCAAGATCGTGACGGACTACAGCGTGGCCGGGCGAGTGGCTCAGTTCGGGCGGGGCGTGATGGAAGACGTCTCCCGCCGGATCGTCAACGACATGGCGGCGTGCATCAAGGCAAACGTGGAGGCGGCCGAGCCGGCGTCGGGCGGCGGCGGTGGCGCCTCGGGGATTCCTTCGGAACCCGTCACGGCCAAGCCGGTCAACGCGCTGAGCCTTTTCTTCCAGGTCCTCTGGACCGGGATCAGGCGTCTCTTTGGCGCCAAGGCCTCGTAAGGCCTCACCCCGCGTCAGCCCAGGTACAGTGCCAGCATGTGGTCCCGGTTGACCAGGATCGAAGGCTGCGTCCAGCTCTTGCCGGTCACACCGAAGACGGTGATGGTGACGTCAATCACCGGGAAGAACCGGGATTTCAGCAGGATCTCGTTGTGCATGGCAGGCTCGGTGGCCTTCGGGAACTCGGCCGCGCCGGTGACCATGAACGTGTCCGCCTGGTACATGACGTAGCGCCGGACCATCTCCATCACCTGGTCCGGAGGCGGCGGCTCGGGTTCGATGGTGCGGATCCCGCCGATCATGGCTTTGCTGAACAGGCCCTCCGGCACCCCGTTCAGGCCGACGGCGCCGGGAAGGAGAGGCTCGGCGCTCACGTTGCGCAGATGGAACAGGGGCTCGGGGTCGTTGATCGTCTCCCGCAGACGTCCTCGGACCTGGATTTCGGCGGTGATCCGCTGATATGAGGTCAGCACGTCAACCTTGCTCCACGTAACCGCCAGGTTGAGCGCACCAGTGGTCGGCGACATCAGCGCCGAGGATAACTCCCCGGAACCTTCAGACACCTGAGAATTGGCCCATGGAGTTGCGGGAGGCACGCCGGCGGATCGAGGAGCGTGCCGAGCTTTGCGCCTTCATCTCGACCTCGTCCGAAGAAGGCGCGGGGACGGTGGTCGCGGTCAAGGATCTGGTGGATGTCGCGGGCATGGTCACGACGGCCGGCGGGATCATCCTTTCGAACGCACCTGCCGAGCACGACGCGGCTGTGATTCAGCGCATCCGCCGCGCAGGCTGCCTGGTCGTCGGCAAGACCAACCTGCACGAGTTCGCGTTCGGCGTGACCAGCGTCAACCCCCATTACGGGACCGTTCGCAACCCGCTCGACCCGAGCCGCGTGGCGGGTGGATCGTCGGGCGGCTCGGCGGTGGCGGTGGCCGCGGGCATGTGCGACTGGGCGATCGGCAGCGACACCGGCGGCTCGATCCGCATTCCGGGGTCGCTGTGCGGCGTGGCGGGATTCAAGCCGGCGCTCGGGAGCGTCGACCTCACCGGGGTCGTCCCCCTCAGCTGGTCGCTCGATACGCTGGGCCCCATGGCGGTAGACGTCGCCACCGCCGCGCGCGCGTTCTCAATCATGTCCGGAGAGCTCGTTCCCACGGGATACCTCGACAGGCCGCGACTCGCGGTACCCGCCGGCTGGATCACCGACCTGGATGAGCCGACCGAACGCGCGTGGAGCCTCGTCTCCGATGGTGTGCCAGAGATCGAATTCGTGGATCGCGACCGGCTCTTCCGCGCCGGGCTGACCATCCTCCTGGTCGAGGCTGCGACCTATCACCGCCGATGGGCCGACGAATTCCCCGAGAAGTACGGCGCGGACGTCCTCGGCCATATTCGTCGCGGGCTGGGCATCCTTGCGGTCGACTTCGAGGAGGCCCTCCGGGAGCGGTCACGCCTCCAAGAGGGGGCGGCGCGCGCCATGGAAGGAGTCGACGCGCTGCTGCTGCCCGCGACCGCGATCGTGGCCCCTCTGGTCGACGCCGGAAACGAGGTGCGAGAGCCCCTCTCGCGATTCACGCGTCCTTTCAACACGACCGGCCAACCGGTCGTCGTGCTCCCGGCGCCGGTGCTCGGGCTGCCGGTCGGCATTCAGGTGGTCGGGCACACCAACGCGGACGCGCTCCGGGTCGCAATGTGGCTTGAGCGAGAGTGGCAGAACCTCAGTCCGTGAAGTCCAAGCAGCTGTACCCAGGCGTGTTCAGCCGGCACGCGCTCGCCTATCAAGACCGCCTTGAGCAGGTCATGGCGCGGGGGGAAGCGCTGGGCAGGCTACGAGTCCTCGAGCTGGTCGACGCGCAACCCGGCATGCGCGTCCTGGACCTCGCATGCGGGCCCGGAACGCTGAGCCGGCCCCTCGCGCAGAAGGTCCGGCCCGGCGGCGAGGTGGTCGGCGTGGACCTGGCGCCCGGGATGATCGAGCTTGCCAGGGCGGCCGAAACTCCCAATGCGCGCTTCGAAGTGATGGACATCGAGCAGCTGTCATTTGCTGACGCGTCATTCGATGCTGCCGCCTGCGGCCATGGCATTCAGTTCGTGCCCGAGCTGGCCGTCGCGCTTCGTGAAGCTCGACGCGTGCTTCGCCCAGGGGGGAGGTTCGCCGCGAGCGTCCCGGTCGGATCGACCATGGATTCGGTGTGGTCGGTCCTCGACGCGGTCGTCGATCGATGGCTCGCGCCCGCCCAGGCGGCGGTCGACCAGCAACCCACTCGCGACGCCGTCGCCGACGTGGAGAAGTTTGCGCGGGCTGCTCTCGGCGCAGGCTTCGCGTCTGCCGACGTTGAGGTGATCGACGAGAAGGTGAGGTGGGCGTCGGCCGAGCAGCTCGTGTCGATGTTCACCAGCTGGTGGGACTGCGCGACCCGGCTGGAAGGGGTCGACGCGGACCGCCGTGAGAGGTTCATGGAAGAGGCGATCGAGACGCTTCGGCGCACGCATCCGGGCGTGATCGAAACCACCGGACGGAACCACGTGCTGTTCGCCATCGTTTGATGAGGTATGCCACTTGGGCTCTCGCGCTGCTCATTTTTCTGGGCGGCTGCGCGCCAGGTCCGCAAGCCATCGCAACGCCCACCCCTTCACCATTCGATTCGCCCTCGCCGTCGGCAAGCCCCATCGTCTTCGGTCCCCCTCAATACCGGGCCATGTGGGTCGACGCGTTTCACGACGGCATCAAGTCACGGGCCCAGGTTGAGAAGTTGGTCGCGGACGCGCACCGAGCCAACCTGAACGCGCTCATCGTCCAGGTGCGCAAGGCTGGCGACGCGTACTTCAACCGGGCGGACGAGCCGCGGGCATTGGACATCACCGGGTCTCGGGGTTTCGATCCGCTCGCCTACGTCATACAGCTCGCCCATGCGTCGAAGCCCAGGATCGAGGTGCACGCGTGGCTCAACACGTTCTTCGTCGGTGAGTCCAGCGGCGTGTATGTGATGCACGGAGATGCTTGGGCCAATCGCACCAACGACGGCGCGGCCGGCGGATATCTTGACCCGGGCGTCCCAGGGGTCCAGGCGTACACGCACAAGATCTTCATGGATGTCGCGCGCAACTACGACGTGGACGGCCTGCACATGGACTTCGTCCGCTATCCGGGAGTGACCTGGGGCTACAGCCCCGAGTCCCTCGATCTGTACATGCACGAGACCGGCGTGAGCAGCGTGCCTGCACCCGACGACAGTCGGTGGCAGGCTTGGCGTCGCGACCGCGTGACGGCATTCGTGCGCGATCTGCACAAGGACCTGCAGAGCGTGAAGCCCGCAGTGAAGCTCAGCGGCGCGCTCATCTGTTTTGGTGGCGGGCCGGCGACCCCGGCCGATTGGAGCCGCACGTCTGCTTACTCGTCCGTGTTTCAAGACTGGCGTGACTGGATGATCAACGGCTACATCGACTTCGGTGTACCGATGAATTACGACAGCGATTGGAGCGGGCGCGAGAAAGGCTGGTTCGATCGATGGTTGGCCTTCGAGAAAGACTCCGGGTTCGCCAATCGAGTGGTTACGGGGATCGGCGCCTTCTTGAATTACCCCGAGGACTCTTTGGCCCAGATTCGTCGCGTCCTGGCGCCGTCGGCGCTTGGAAATCAGGTGCTCGGCGTGGCGATCTACTCGTACAGGTCAACCTCCGTCTACGGCACCAATGATTTCTACGATTCGCCCGACCTTGCCTCCGGGCTGCCGCGACAGCCATACGCCGGTGGCATCACCAACGAAGCCGGTTTGGGACAGCGGGCGCAAAGGTTCAACGATTGGTTCATGACTCAGCTGTCGCAGTCTGCCTACTACAGCGACGTTCAGCTAGGTCGGATACGGACGCAGCCGGCCTTCACGCTGCCGGCGGAAGTTCCAGCTCTGCCTGCTGCGTGAAGATCTGGAGATGCCTCCGGCGAGCGCGATGCTGCGGTTGGTCGCGTTCGCTGTCCCATCGGCGCTTGCCGCGGCCGGCGTTCAGCCTCTGCTTGGAGCCGCGACTGGCACGGTGGAGCTGCGGTGGGCGATCGGGCTCGCCGCGCCCGCGGTGATCGTCGCGGGGTTGGTCTTCGGCGCCGGCCGGCTGTTCGATCGCGGTGACGCGGTGCAGCCGCCGTGGTACTCGGCCTGGGCCCTCTTGCCCGGATCCTTTCTGCTCGCCGGTGCCGCGGCGATGTGCATCTTCGGCGCTCTGGTGGAGTTCTCGTTGATCACCTGGACTCTGTGGGTCCTGCTGATCGTGGGCTCGTTGCTCTGGGCGGCCGCGATGTTTCTGGTGCGGAGCGCCTCGCGCTGACCCACTCTCACACCTCGAGCAGGGCCCACCCTCCTCCCGCTGGTCCCACCCCCAACCAGCAACACCTGCTGTCGAGGCTACGGCTTGAAAGAGTCGGTGCCAACCCAGGCTGTTAAGACTGGGCTGCTCGTGAGTGGCTCTTGCGACCGGCCTTGGACGACTTGAGCTACGCGAGCTTGATTCGGTTCGCGCGCGGGCCCTTCTGGCTCGGCTCGATCTCGAAGTTGACCCGCTCGCCCCCCGCCAGCGAGTCAAAGTTCACGGTCGAATCCAGCCCTGTCCGGTGGAAGAAGTACTCCCGCCCGTCCTCGGCGGCGATGAACCCGAATCCGCGGTCGGAGACCAACTTCTTGATGGTGCCAGTGGGCATCTCCCAACTCCCTTCTCGAAAGCAAATGTCGCGAACGCACGGGCCCTTTCGAGAAGTTCGACGACCGCGGCGCACATCGCCCGCCATCCGGGCGACTGATCTACCTTACCACCGGCGCTGCGGCCCGTCAGATCATCACAGCGCGAGCATGGTCACCCCTACGAGGGTGGCCAGCGCGCCCGAGAGCTTCATGGCGGCGCCCTTGCTCTCTCGCAACCTCCACACACCCCAAACGGCCACCCCGACGACCGAGGTCTCACGCACCGGCGCGACGACGGACAACGGGGCGAGGCTGAGTGCCCACAGCACCAGCAGATAGCCTCCCCACATGAAGATCCCGATCAGAACCGCCTGCGCGCGACCCAGCGCGGGTTGTCCGCCGAACCGCTCGGGAACCACTCGACGCGCTGAGGTCAGCCGGGCTGCGATCCACATCGAGAATGGCACGCTCGCGGCAAGCAGCACGACCAGCAGCCATCCGTACAGCCATGGGGTGGAAAGCCGCACGCCGACCCGATCGACGGCGGTGTAAGAGGCGATCGCGACACCGGTGAGCAGGGCTGGCACGGTGGCCCGCCCGCCGGTCTGCGAGAGGGTGACCGCGAGGATGCCGAGCAAAAGGAGTCCCACACCCGCCAGCTGCACCGCGGTCAGACTTTCGTGGAGCAACCCCAATCCCACCATGACGGCAAGCAACGGGGCAGACCCGCGCGCGATCGGGTATACAGCCGACAGCTCACCGCGGCGGTAGGCGGCCGCGAGCAGCCAGAGGTAGATCAGCTCCAACGCGGCGGAGAGGGCACACCATCCCGCCGCGGCCGGCGAAAGGCCGGGACGTCCGCCCAACAACCACGCGATCGCAGTCGGCGGAGTGATGACCAGCGCCGCCGCGATGGTCGCGCGCTGAAACGTCGCCATGGGATCGCCGCTCACCTTGACGAGGACATTCCACGTGCCGTGTATGGCGGCAGCAGCCAACGCGAGCGCGATCGCGCCGACGATCAGGTTGGCAACCCAGCGGGCCGGCGAGGCCGCGCGAGCAGGCGCCCGAGGAGCCTGTACACCTCGGGGTTGATCACCAAGCCGTTATGACTGCCCCAAACGGAGATCGCGGGTATGTCCGGTCGAAGGCACGAGCGGAAGTTCACGACGTCATCTGAGCGCGTGTAGATCGACGTGGTCGGCACCGCAGGAGCGAGGCTCAAATCGTGAGAGAAACGCCCCTCCGGGTTCAGCCTGCGGCCGTACGCGATCTCGTTGGCGGTCCTGACCACTCCGACCGCGTGGTGGGTCATTAACGCCAAGTCGGTCCAATCGGCTAAGGGAGATCCCAGTGTGATCACCTGCTCGACACTCTGCGGCCTTCGCTGCGACAGCACCTTGGCCAGCAGGCCGCCTCGGCTGTGTCCAACCAGGCTGATGCGCGATCCAGCCTCGGCCTCCACCTGGACCAGCCGATGGCGCAGGCCGGCCAGCATTCGCTCCGAGTGATGGACGTTTAACAGGATGCCCGACAGGTATGCCTTGTAGCCGATGCGCGCGAGCCAGCTATGCAGCAGGCGCAAGGACCAATCGCCCGCAAGAAAGCCAGGTATGAGCAGTACCGGCCGTCCGTCGCCGTGAGGCACTCCGCGCCCACGAAAGACAGGATCTCGCAGCAGCGCCGACAGCTCGCGCAGTGCGAGCGGGTCCCAGAGATTCACGGCAGCGATGGTAGGTTGTGGGCCCGGTCAGGGGTTAGCCCGCGTACACGCCCCCATCAGCTCCTAGCTGGAGTGGAATCGAAGTCAGCGGCGTGGGCGCCGGACCGGCTACCACCGCCGCGCCATTTGCCGGGTCGAACTTGGCGCCGTGGCACGGACACGCCAGCAAGCGCTGACTCGAGTCATACGAGACCTCGCACCCGGCGTGCGTGCAAACCGCGTCGAACGCCACGACGCTGCCGCCGGCCAGAGCCACCGCAACAGCTGGATCTCCGCTGGCCGGATCCTGGAAAGCGAGGGAACCCTGCGCTTGAAGGTCGGCCAGCGCGCCGATCCTCGTCCCGGTCGGGGATGCAACCGGGGTGGGGTTGGCAGGCGGCGTCGAGCTGCTCGGAGCACCCTGTATGGACAAGCGCGACCGTGGCAGCAATGCGAGCAGCCAAATCAGGGCAACGGAGGCGCCGCCGAGTTGAAGCAGCAAGCGGCGCCGGCTGAGGTCGACGGTCGCCGGACGCCCGCGACGGTCCGCTTGAGGAGGTCCAAAGATCAACGGCCGAGCGGTGAGCACGCCCTGGTCGCCGACGAGGACCAGCGTGATCCAGGCGACGGCATAGATGCTGTCCGAGCCGAGAAAGTAGGGCTGAATGGTCCAGCTGGCCGTAAGGAAGAGAACGAAGCTCAGCAGCGCGCCTGCCGTCGCGGCCCAGCGGGTCCCGAGTCCGAGCAGCACGAGCACGCCGATCGCCAGCTCGGCTGCAATGACGCCGATGCCGGCCAGCTGCGGCACCGGGAGCGCGAGGATCTGGATCACGAACCCGATCGGGGAGTGCGCGACGAAGCCCTGAAGCTGCGTACCGATGTAAGTCGACGCCCCGGGCTGAAGGAATCCGGGATCGGCGATCTTCTGCAGTCCCGCGTAGGCGAATGTTGCGCCAAGGAAAAGGCGAAGGGGCACGGTCCCGTAGACAAGCCAACGATCAGTCGACTGGCTGGGCCGCTGTATTGGCTGTTGACGCGCGGTTTTTCGGGCCAAGACCAGGGACACTACCGGGAATTGGCTGCATGATGCCTGTGACGGCCCTGTGAATCGCCTGAGTCCCAGGCTCAATTCATTGAACAGACAGTTTGTTAAACTAATCGGATTGAGGGCAAGAGCCTACCGCCTCGGACGGCGCCAGGTAGAGGTTGACCGCACCCGGTCCGCCATCCTTTCCGCCGCCCGCCAGCTGGTGGCCGAGTTGGGTCCTGAATCCAGCCTCGGTCAGGTGGCCGAGCGGGCCGGCGTCTCGCGGATCACCATCTACAACCAGTTCGGCTCCAAGGAGCGTCTGCTCGAGGAGCTTGCGGCCGGCCTCGGACACGCCCCCGACGGCGCACCGGCCGAATCCGACTCCGACCCGTTGGGCGACCTGGGGCAGCGAATCGAGCGGGCCTGCGCCACCTGGGCCGCGGATCCCGATCTCTACCGGCAGCTCCAGCGCCACGTTCGAGAGCAACGCGCGGAGTCCGTCATCGACCGGGCCCTTGCCGAAAGGCTGGCCGGCCAGGACCTGCTTCGGCCGGGCTGTTCGATCAAAGAGGCCGAGGACGTGATCGGGATCCTCACCTCCTTCCCCGCCTTCGATCGCCTTCACAAGGGCGGACGGCGCTCGACCTCCGCTTCCGCCGAGATCCTGCTACGCATGGCGTCGGGATTCCTCGCCACGAGCGGCTAGGATTGACGCATTGCGCCATAAAACCGCCGACCTGGACGGACCGGTTCACTATCTCGACTTCGGCGGCGCGGGCAAGCCGCTGCTCATGGTGCACGGGCTTGGCGGCAGCGCGCTGAACTGGATGGCCGTCGGCCCTGAGATCGCGAAGAACCACCACGCAGTCGCCCTCGACCTCGCCGGCTTCGGACAGACGCCCTTGTTCCGCCGCTCCGCGGCGGTCGGGGCCAACGCCGAGCTGGTCCACGCGTTCATCGAGGCGGTGATCGGCGAGCCGGTGGTGGTCATGGGCAACTCCATGGGCGGCCACATCGCGGTCCTCGAGGCCGCGATCCACCCGTCGTGGGTGAACGCGATGATCCTCGTCGACCCGGCCATCCCGGGCGTTCACGTTCGGCGGCCTGAACCCGCGCTCCTGGGCACGATGGCAGCCCTGTCGCTCCCAGGGCTCGCCGAGATCCTGCTCGACCGGCGCCTGCGCACGCTGGGCCCCGAAGGGTTGGTCACGGAAACCCTTGCCCTTGTCTGCGCCGATCCCTCCCGCGTGCCACCAGAAGTCGTCGAGGCTCACATCCGTCTTACGCTCGAACGAGACAAGCTCGGACGCCAGAATGCCCGTGCCTTCCTGCAGGCGAGCCGATCGATCGGCCTGCGCATGGCGGATCCCCGTTTCTGGTCCCGGGTGGCGAAGGTTCAAGCCCCCACCCTCGTGATCCACGGGAGTCTCGATCGGCTCATACCGATCGCGGCGGCGCGAGAGCTGGCGCGTCGCCGGCCCGATTGGACGCTCGAGGTCCTCGAGGGCGTCGGTCACATCCCGATGATGGAAACGCCAGAGTTGTTCATGAACGCTCTAAACAGGTGGAGCGCGTATAGAATCGCCGACGAGCCAGGGGTCCCCGCGAACTCGCGGCCCAGCCTCGAAGTTCGCGCGGTAAAGCCCGCTGCGGTTTCATAACGGAGAATCGTTCAAGCATCACAGTGGCAACCGTCCAAGCCCTTCATCGCAGCCGCCGTCGCAGCCGGCTCGGCATAGCCGCATCGATCCTCCCGGACCTTCGCCACCTTGGTCGCTGGGACCCGATTCCGCCGATGTGGCTCGAGGGTCGCATTTACCTCGAATACCTGCGTCTCATCCGCGACCCCGTGTTCCGCGGAGTGGAAATCCCGCCTGGTCTCGGGAAGCCGGTGATGCTCATCCCGGGCTTCCTCGCGGGTGATTGGACGCTCCACACGCCTTTCCAGTGGCTGCGGCGCACCGGATACCGCCCGCGGGTGGCGGGCGTCACCTTCAACGTCATGTACTCGGAGGTCATGCTCAGGCCGCTGGCCGATGCGCTCCTCGAGCTGAAACGCAAGACCGGAGCGCGCGTCTCGCTCGTCGGACACAGTCGCGGCGGCGTCCTCGCCAAAGTGCTGTCGCACAGGAAACCGGACCTCGTCGAGCAGGTGATCACGCTCGGGTCTCCGCTCAGCGATCCGTTCGACATCCACCCGCTGACGATGGCCGGCGTGCAGGCGGCGCACATCTACAACGCGTTTCGGTACAAGCATCCCGCGACTGTTGAGGCGCGTTTCCTGCGTGACCTGGCCGCCGAGCCGCGCGTCCCGACAACCTCGGTCTATTCGCGCTCTGACGGTGTCGTCAACTGGAGGGCATGCCTGCGACATGACGTGAACGCGATCGAGGTCCAGGGCAGCCATATCGGGCTCGCGCTGAATCCGGACGTGTACCGGGTGCTGGCCTACCTCCTACCTGCTCCGTGGCGCCAGACGTAATATCCATCACCAGCGGGAGCTCGCCCTAAGGCGGGCTGAGAGGGCGCCGTCGCGCCGACCGCATGAACCTGAACTGGGTAATGCCAGCGGAGGGAGTTAATGAGCGACATCGCCGCTCGGGCGGTCGATTCGGATTCTTTCGGCAGGGTCGAGAGCCATGGCATCGACTCGATTCCCGCAGCCGACAGACATGGCGCACCGCGTGAGCTTGCATTCCTGTGGGGCGGCGCGTTCGCCAACTACGCGAGCCTTTTCACCGCCAGCCTCCTGACGACCTACTACGGGCTCGGCGTATGGGATGGACTGCTGGCGACCGCGCTTGGGACCGCAGCCGCCGCGGTGATCCTCGGGTTGTTGAGCAACACCGGTCCGCGCTCGGGTGAGCCGCAGATCGTCTACACGCGGGGCATTTTCGGCCTGCGTGGTTCGTACCTCGGCGCGGTCCTCACGCTCTTTCTTGCGATCGGCTGGTTCGCGGTCGACTGCGTGATCGCCGCTCAGGCGGGCGCCCAGCTCTTCGGCGGAGGCAATCGTTGGGTTACGTTCGGCCTCGTCCTCCCGATCGCCGCGATCAGCGTGGCCGTCGCGATCTTCGGTCACCAGACGATCAAGGTCCTGGAGGCCTACGGGGCGATCACGTTTGCGGCCCTCTCGCTGGCTCTTTTCGTCTTCCTCGCTCCGCAGTTCCACTGGAGCCAGGGACCCACAGTCTCCGGCGCCGACTACCCAGGCGCTTTCGTGCTCGGTTTCATGACGTGCTTTGCTTTGGTCGCGTCCTGGTACCCGTTCGCGAGCGACTACTCCCGGTACCTCCCGAAGTCCAGTCACACGGGCTCGGTGACGCTGTGGCCTATGGTGGGCGTCGCGCTGCCGATGCTCCTGCTCGGCCTATTCGGCCTCCTGCTGCCGACGATCGACGCCAAGCTCGCCGCCGGCCAAGGCGTGCTCGCGGTGATCAGCCAGCATGCTCCAGCCTGGGTATCCGTCCCCTTCTTCATCTTCGTGGTCCTCGGCGAGATCTGGGCCAACTATCTAGACGTGTACACGGCCGGCCTCGTCTCGCTCGCGATGGGGATCAGGCTCCGCCGCTGGCAGACGGCCTTGGGGTGCGGGGTCCTTGGGACCGGGCTTGCCGCTTACGCCGTGCTGGTGAGCGACTTCCACCTCGCGTACGAAGACTTCCTCATCCTCACCTATCTGTGGGCACCTGCATGGGCAGCTGTGGTGGTGCTCAGCTTCTTTCTTTTCGAGACGCGGCCGAGGCCGCGCTTAGCCCTGGTCGCGTGGCTTGCCGGGACGGCGACGAGCCTCGTGTTCGTCAACTACGACAACCTGTTCAGCAATCTTGGCGCCGCGCCCAGGTTCTTCAATGGCGGTCTCATCAGCGGGTTGCACGGAGCGGATGTCAGCGGCCTGGTGAGCATCTCCGTCGCCGCTGCCGTTTACTGGGCAGGGCAACACATGAGGAATAGGTGAAGCTGCCAGTCGCGCTCACAATCGCGGGGTCCGATTCCGGCGGCGGAGCCGGGATTCAGGCAGACCTGAAGACTTTCGCCGCGCTGGGCGTGCACGGCACGTCGGCTATCACCGCAATCACGGCCCAGAACACCCTGGGTGTTACGGACATTCTGGAGGTGCCGCTGGCGATGGTCGGGGCGCAGATCGAGGCGGTGATGCTCGACATCGGCGCCCGAGCTGCGAAGACTGGCATGCTCTCGAGCGCTGCCATCATCGAGCTGGTCTCGAGCGCAATCGAGCGCTACGGCATAAGAAACCTGGTCGTCGACCCCGTGATGGTCGCCAAAGGCGGCGCCAGGCTGCTGCGCGACGACGCGGTCGATGCGCTTCGGAGGCGGCTGCTTCCGCTGGCCGCCATCGTGACCCCGAATCTCCCTGAAACTGAGGTGCTGCTGGGCAGGCCGATTCGGACTCTCGACGAACGCCGCCAGGCGGCACGTGACCTCGTCGCGCTCGGAGCGCGCGCCGCGGTCGTCAAAGGCGGCCACACAGATGAGCAGCTCTCCATCGACCACTATTTCGACGGCACCGAGATGGTCGAGCTTCAGTCCCCGCGTATCGCGACGGCAAACACCCATGGCAGTGGCTGCGTCTTTTCCGCGGCCATGGCGGCTTGGCTGGCCAAGGGCAGCGATTCCCTGGCCGCGGTGCACGAGGCGAAGGAGTTCATCACAGGGGCGATCGAGCGCTCGCTGGACGTGGGCCGCGGTCACGGCCCGGTCAACCCGATGTTCAGGATCACGGTTTGAGGACCAGGTGAGACGCGCGAAAGCACGAGCTCGCGGAGCTGGAGGCGGTTAAGCTGTGGCGTCATGAGCAAGCGAAAGCGAGCCAGCCTCGGCAAGACCTCGACGAGCGCCGACCAGCCCGCCAGTCAAGAGAGCACGACCTCCGCCGACGATGCTGCGATCAAAGACGACATGGTTCATGTCAGCCCGGACCTCCTAGCCGGCAGCCCCGACATCTTCGCCCCCAAATGGAGCACGGAGGATCAACCTGCCACGGCCGATGCTCCGGAGGTCGTCCCCGAGCCGGTGGTTCCTGAAGCGCCCGTGGACAGTGCGGAACCTTCAACCGTGATGCCGGCTGAATCCGCTCCAACTCTGGCGCCATCGACCCCGGCGCCGCCGCCGCCGCCGCCTTACGTAACGGCCACTCCTCACGCCGCCCGGCCGCGTAGCGGCGGGTCCAGCCTGGCACTCGGCGTCGTCCTGGTCGTGGTTGGCCTCTTCGCCCTTGGCGTGGTCCTCTTCGGCATCGACCTCACCCAGTACGGCTGGCCACTATTCGTTATCGTCCCGGGCCTTACCTTGCTGGTGGTCGGGTTTCTCGGCGGCGGGTCAGGCGCCTCGGTGCCCGGGGGCATCGTGACGATGCTGGGTCTCGTGCTCGCTTACCAGAACAGCACTGGCGACTGGGCCAGCTGGGCGTTCGCCTGGGCGCTGATCGCACCTGGAGGCGTAGGCCTCGGCCTCTACCTGCAGGCGCTGCGCGACCGCGACCCGGTGATGTTGAGGCGAGGACGGACCCTGGTGTTCATCGCGGCGCTGATCTTCATGATCGGATTCGTGTTCTTCGAATCGATCCTCGGCATCAGCGGGTTGGACTACGGGATCTTCGGGAAGGCGGCCCTGCCGGCCCTGCTGATCGTGATCGGGATCATCCTTCTCGTCAGAAGCGTGCAGCGCAGCCGCCAGACCGGCTAACCCCGCGCGGGTAACCGTTTGACGCGTGTCGCGAGACCGTCGCGGCCGATCTGGTATTCGGTGCCGGCTCGATACTCTTTGAAGCCGAGCTTCTTGTTGATCGCAAGCATCGGGGCGTTGGAGCCCGCGTTCTCGGTCGCCACCCACTGAGCCTGGGGATAGATCTCGTGAAGGTGCGCGAGCATCGCGGCCTTGATCCACTTGCCGAGGCCACGTCCTCGCGCGTCCGGCCGCACCCCGGTGAATCCCTGCTCGATGATCGAAGCGCGGTGTGGCGCCCACTTCGCGTCGGTGATGGCCGAGATCACCCCGTCGGGTTCCCGCGCGAGGACCGTGTGCTCGCGTTCTCCGCTCAGGTCCAATCGCGCGTGCCACTCGCGCATGTGATCGGGAGTGACCACGATCTTTCCGATGTCGAGGTTTTCGAAAGGCATGGTGTTGAGCATGCTCGACAGCTGCGGCGCGAAGTCGTGCCACATCGCTTCCGGCAGATGACCGTCGCAGATCTCGAGCTTGGTTTGTGGAGAGCGCTTCGGACCCTCAGCGATCCACCTCTCGACCATCTTCCAGTCCACGTCGGCGAGCTTGAGTCGGTTCTCTGCGCCTGTCAGCTTGGGATCGGCGCCCAGCCAGCGCAGGAACGCATGCCCCGAGGCCTCTTCCGTGCCGAAGCCCACCACACTGCACCCATGCGTATCCATGAGCTCCAGCAGCAGTGGCAGCCAGGAAGAGCCGATGCCCCGCCGTCGATGATCGGGGCGAACGTAGAGATCGGACCAGAAGAGATGCTTGTTGGAGTCGTGACCAGGGGACTCCGGTTTGCTGGTCGAACCTGAGAACCAGCTCAGCAAAACGCCATCCTTGGCGATCTCGTACTGATACTGGATGTCGAATGGGCTGCCGCGCTTCAACCGCATCTCTTCGAGGTCATCCGGGCGCAGGGGATCGTCGGGACGCGACTCCTCCTGCCTCAAGCGGCGATATCCGTGATAGCGCTTCCAGAAATCTGCGCGGGCCGATTTGAAATCGACGCGCGCTGGCACCCCCCCAGCCGCCATCGATCGATAATCTCACAAACATGAGCGCCGTCCGCCCATTCGAGGTTGGCGCGATATCAAAGCGGTGGCCCGTCTGATCCACCTTCGGGATTCGTAGCCGCCTTTCGCGGGCGGAACAGAGGTGACGGTTCCGCGTCGAGTGCCAGGCGCCTGCAGGTGCGCATCGCCTGCATCAGCTCCTGGGTCGATACTCCGAATCTGTTGCGAATGACCCCGTCGAAGTAGTTCAGGCCGGTGAGGCGCTGCAGGGGCGACTTCCTCGGTCGGACCAGCGCGCGGTTCAGCCGGTAGAAGATCACGTTGGGTACCATCTTCGGGTCCTGCCACTCGCCGGCTTCCGACATCCGCATTCCTCGGAAGGCGCCGATGTGCGCCCCCATGAAATCCGACACGTGCACCCAACGCACCGTACGCGCGCCTCCCGAAGGTCCGATACAGAAGCCATCCGTGGTGAGGGTCAGCTGCTCACCCATCCCCTGCATGGCGGTGAAGTAGAAAGCGTTGAGCCCGACCATCAGGAGCACCGCCAGCGGCGCCAGCCACGGGTACGTGAAGTTGGCGAAAAGAGTGAGCACGAGAGCGAACGGGAAGGCGACCCATCCCGCCACCCTCAATATCCGGACCGTGCGTGGCAGCGTGGGCGCGGCCAGGACGACGTCGCCGCGACGCGGATCCAGATCGGCGGTGATGGGTTCGCGCCGCCGCCAGGCATCCCGCACTCCGATGGCGGCGGCGGTGGTGCCGCCGATGCCCATCGTGTAGACGGTTAGCAGCGCGACCGTGAGCAGGAGCAAGGCCCGACCGTCCACGCCCGGCATTGTAGGGAGCACAACGAGCAGGGCCTTGATTTGTGGACCGGCCACTAACGAAATGTAAGAACCCGGCCTACGATTCGTGGCACCACACCCTCTTCGCGGCGCGAGCCTCCTAGCTCAGGGCAGGAGGCTCGCTTATTTCGTAGGGGAGCACGTCCTCCCTACGGGACCCCTTTGCTCCTCAGCCACACGTGGTTGGGCTTGATGGGTGGCTCGCCAAAGCCGACGGCCGGAATGAATCCGGCCAAGGCTCCACACGGCATTGACGAAAATTCAGGCGCCTTTGACGGCGCTCACAAGCTTGGTCAACGAGTCCTTCGCGTCACCGAAGAACATCACGGTCTTCGGGTCGTACATGAGGTCGTTGTCGATGCCGGCAAAGCCTGGCCGCATTGAGCGCTTCATGAAGATGATGTTCTTCGCCTGGTCGGCATTGAGGATCGGCATGCCGTAGATCGGGCTGCCCGGCGCATTTCGCGCTGAGGGGTTGACCACGTCGTTGGCGCCCACGATCAGCGCCACGTCAGCATTCTTGAATTCGTCATTGATCTCGTCCATCTCTTTGAGCTGCTCGTAGGGCACGTTTGCCTCGGCGAGCAGGACGTTCATATGACCCGGCATCCGGCCCGCGACCGGGTGGATGGCGTATGTCACCTCGACCCCCCTTTTTTCGAGCAGCTCGGCGAGCTCGCGCGCCGCATGCTGAGCTTGCGCTACGGCGAGCCCGTAGCCAGGGACGATGATCACTCGCTGGGAGTAGGCGAGCAGAGTGCCAATGTCTTCGGCGGACATTGCCCTGACGCTGCGACCCTCTTTGCCGGCTTCCGCTGCGGCGCCGGCATGGGTCTGGCCGAAGGCGCCGAACAGCACGTTCGCAAGCGAGCGCCCCATGGCGTCGCTCATGAGCTTGGTGAGGAGGCTGCCTGATGCCCCGACGAGCGTCCCAGCGACGATCAGGGCGAAGTTGTTGAGGGTGAACCCGCTGGCTGCTACGGCCAGGCCGGTGAAGGCGTTGAGCAGCGAGATGACGACGGGCATGTCCGCGCCGCCGATCGGCAGGACGAACGCAACTCCCAGCACGAGAGCCAGGACCATCAAAGCGATGAAGGAGAACGGGATCGATGCGACCGCGAGAACCGCGATGACGAAGCCGAGGATCGCCGCCGCGAGGATCCCGTTGACGATCTGCTGGCCGGGATAGGTGATTGGCTTCCCGGTCATCAGCTCCTGGAGCTTGGCGAAGGCCACCATGCTTCCCGCGAAGGAGATCGAGCCGATCACGATGCTGAACACGCTGGGGAACGCTGCCGAGAAGGCTGGGTGCTGACCGAAAGTGAGAAGCTCGGCCACCGCCACCAGGGCCGCAGCGCCACCGCCCACCCCGTTGAAGAGAGCGACCATCTGTGGGATGGCGGTCATCTTCACCATGCGCGCGCCAAAGCTTCCGACGGCCGCGCCGATGACGACCCCGATCGAGATGATGATCACGCCGGCGGTCGTGAAATGAAGCAGCGGCAGGGTGGCCACGAGAGCGATCACCATGCCCAAGGCGGCGATGAAGTTCCCGTTGCGGGCGCCCTTGGGAGAGCTGAGCTGCTTCAACCCGAGGATAAAGCAGACGGCGGCCACCAGGTAGGCGAGCGCGATTGCGATCGTCATTTGGTCGTTGTCGGAGGCGTGGCGGGCTCAGCCGCTCGCGCCGGCGCGGCCTGCGGGCGCCCGGCCTGCCGACCCTTGAACATCTCGAGCATCCGGTCCGTGACCACGAACCCACCGACCACATTGGTGGTGGCTAGGGTCACCGCGAGCAGTCCCAGGATGATCGTCACCGGCGAGCTCGCCCCGGCAGCAATCACGATCGCACCCACCAGGATGATGCCGTGGATGGCGTTCGTGCCTGACATCAGGGGCGTGTGCAGGATGGTCGGCACCTTGGAGATGACCTCGATTCCGACGAAGATCGACAAGACGAAGAAGGTCACCTCGTTGAGCAGTTCGTTACTCATGAAGCAGCCGCCACGAGCTGCTTGGCCCGCTCGTTGACGATCTCGCCGCCATGCGTGACGCAGCTGCCCTTCGTGACCTCATCCTGGAAGTCGAGCGTGATCGCGCCATCCTTGACCAGGTGCAACAGCAGGTTCATGACGTTGCGCGCGAACAGCTGGCTAGCGTGCAGCGGCATCGTCGAGGGCACGTTGCGGGTGCCAATGATGGTGACGCCGGCGACATCGACATCCTTTCCGGCCTGGGTCAGCTCAACATTGCCTCCGGTCTCGGAGGCGAGGTCGACTATGACCGAACCCGGACGCATGCCCTTCACCATGTCGCCGGTGACCAGCAGCGGCGCGCGACGACCGGGTATCGCCGCCGTCGTGATCACCACGTCCGACTTGGCCACGTGCTCACCGATCAGCTCCCTCTGCTTGCGGAGAAACTCCTCTGACTGCTCGCGCGCGTAGCCGCCCTCACCTTCCTGCGTTTCGAGGGCCAGCTCGATGAAGGTCGCCCCCAGCGACTGGACCTCTTCCTTCACCGCCGTGCGGACGTCATAAGCAGATACGACCGCTCCCAGCCTTCGCGCGGTGGCGATCGCCTGGAGGCCCGCGACACCCGCACCCATGACCAACACGCGGGCGGGAGCGACGGTCCCGGCCGCGGTCATCATCATGGGAAAGAACTTGCCAAGGCGGCCGGCGGCCATCAAAACGGCCTTGTAGCCGGCGGCCGACGCTTGCGATGAAAGAGCGTCCATCGACTGCGCTCGTGAGATACGCGGCACCAGCTCGAGGCTGAACGAGGTCACGCCACGCTTGGCCAGCGCCTTGACGATATCCCCCTGTGTGGCCGGCTGTAGGAAGCTGATCAGCACCGACCCGCTCTTCAGCAGGTCAACCTCGTTGGTGGCGGGCGCCTGGACCTTGAGCACGGCGTCGGCATCCTTGAGCAGCGCCTCGGCGCCCTTGACCACCTTGACCCCTGACTTCTCGTATGCGTCGTCCGTGATGTAAGCACCTGTTCCGGCACCGGACTCGACGCTCACTTCGAGTGACGCGGCGATGAGCTTGGCCGCCGTATCGGGAACAAGGGCGACTCGGCGCTCGTCCGCAGCCCTTTCTTTCGGAGTAGCGACCTTCACTGGTAAGGACTCTAAGCAATTGAGGCTCACTGCTGCAGACGCGTAAAATCCGTAGTCCGCGGCAGATAAGAAGAAATTGACCCAGCAGATCATCAACGACCTCACCATCCAGGCCGCCACGGTCAACGGTTCAGGAAGCCAGACGGCCAACCTGGTTTTGACCAGGGCGATCTTTCACATGGGCATCCCGGTCGCCCCAAAGAACGTCTTTCCCTCCAACATCGAGGGCCTCCCGACGTGGTACCAGCTCCGGGTCACGCCCGAAGGCCACATGGCTCGCTCCGACAAGGTCGACATCCTGGTCGCGTTCAACGTCGCGACCTGGCACCAGGACCTCAAGACAGTGCGTCCGGGCGGCGTGGTGATCCACGAAGAGGTGTTCTCCACCGCGGACGTCCGCTCCGACGTCACCTACTACCCGGTGCCGTTCTCGAAGCTGGCCAAGTCGAAGATCCAGAACGACACGTTGCGCAAGCAGCTGGCCAACATGATCTACGTCGGCGTCGTCGCCGGCGTGCTAGGCATCCCCCTGGAGGCCCTGGAGCACGGCGTGAAGCGGCAGTTCCTGTCCAAGCCGAAGGCGGTGCAGGTGAACTTGGACGCGATCAAGGTCGGCCATGACTACTGGCAGGACAACCTCTCGAAGAAGGATCCTTACCGCCTCGAGCCGATGACCGGAGCCGTCGAAGGCAAGGTGCTTGTCGAGGGCAACCAGGCCGCTGCCCTCGGAGCGCTCATGGGAGGTGTCACCGTCGTGGCGTGGTACCCGATCACGCCTTCCTCTTCGTTGTGCGAGAACCTCATCGCCTACTCCGAACGGTTCCGCACGGACCCGAAGACCGGCGAGAAACTCATCGCGATCGTGCAGGCCGAGGACGAGCTGGCAGCGGTCGGGATGGCGATCGGCGCAGGTTGGGCTGGCGCTCGCGCGATGACGTCAACCTCAGGGCCGGGCATGTCCCTGATGGCTGAGTTCGCCGGGCTGGCCTATTACGCCGAGGTGCCCGTGGTGATCTTCGACATCCAGCGCATCGGCCCATCCACCGGCCTGCCCACGCGCACGTCGCAGGCCGATGTCGGTTTCGCGTTCACCCTGTCGCACGGCGACACCAAGCACATCGTCCTGCTTCCCGGCACGGTCGAAGAGTGCTACGAGTTCGCACGCGATGCCTTCGACTACGCCGATCGCTTCCAGACGCCGGTGTTCGTGCTGTCCGACCTCGACCTCGGGATGAACCTCTGGATGACGCCCGAGTTCAAGTACCCGGAGAAGCCCTTCGACCGCGGCAAGGTCCTGTCCAAAGAGGACCTCGAACGCCTGGCGGGCGAATGGGGACGCTACCGCGACGTGGACGGCGACGGTGTGCCGTATCGAACTCTGCCTGGCACCGACCACCCTGCGGCCGGCTACTTCACGCGCGGCTCGGGCCACGACGAAATGGCCCGCTATACGGAGAGCGCGGACGCCTACGCGCGAAACATGGACCGCCTCGCACGCAAGCTCGAGACCGCGCGACACGTCCTGCCTGCACCGGTGGTCGACGAGAGCACGAAGTCCGCGATCGGTTTGATCGCTTTCGGCTCCACGCATGCCGCAGTCCTCGAGGCGCGAGACGCTCTGGCCGCGGCCGGCAGGTCCGTCGACTACCTTCGCCTGCGGGCGCTGCCGCTGGCCGACGAGGTGGTGGCCTTCGTGTCGCGCCACGAGACCGTCTACGTCGTCGAGCAGAACCGCGACGGACAGGTTTACGATCTCGTCCGCCTCGCGCTCCCTGCGAACCTGGTCGAGCGCGTCCACTCCATCCGGCACTACAACGGCCAGCCCATCCCGGCCGCGGCGATCAGCGAACCGTTGATGCAAAAGGAGGCCGTGCCCGCATGAGCGCAACCGTGAACCGGATCGGATTGGCCCGCGACGCCTACAAGGGCGCCGCCACGACGCTGTGCGCAGGATGCGGTCACAACTCGATCACCAACCACATGATCAAGGCCCTCTACGAGCTCGGTGTCGAGCCGCATCGCCTGGCCAAGATGTCAGGCATCGGTTGCTCGTCGAAGACCCCCGCCTACTTCGTCGAAACCGCGCACGGCTTCAACGGCGTGCACGGCCGCATGCCGGCGCTGACGACGGGCGCGCAGCTCGCCAACCGGCAGCTGATCATGCTCGGCGTGTCTGGCGATGGCGACACGGCGTCGATCGGCCTGGGCCAGTTCATGCACATGATCCGGCGCAACATCGACTGCACGTACATCATCGAAGACAACGGGACCTATGGACTCACGAAGGGCCAGTTCTCGGCCACCGCGGACCTCGGTTCCATGCAGAAGAAGGGTGCGGTCAACACCTTCCAGCCCATCGACCCGTGCGCGGTCGCCCTGACCCTAGGCTGCTCGTTCGTCGCCCGCTCCTTCAGCGGCGACGGCAAGCAGGTTGTGCCCCTGATCAAGGCCGCGATCGCCCACCGCGGAACGGCCATCATCGACATCATCTCGCCCTGCGTGACGTTCAACGACCACGACGGCTCGACCAAGAGCTACAGCTGGGTCAAGGACCATGAGGAATCGATCGCAGACGTCTCCTTCATCCCATTCTTCGAAGAGGTGCACGTCGACTACGAGCCGGGGACCGTGCGCGATGTCGAGCTCCACGATGGGTCGCACATCCTCCTCAAGAAGCTGGGTGAGGATCACGATCCGTCAGACCGTCGCGCCGCGATGCGAGTGCTCGAGGAAGGACGCGCGGCCGGTCAACTGGTGACCGGGCTGCTCTATCTCAACACGACGATGGAGGACTTCGCCACCACCGAGCAGATCCCTCAGCGCCCACTGAAGGACCTGGGCGAACGGGAGCTGCGGCCCGCGCGCGATCAGTTCGCGCAGTTCATGTCCGAGTTCGCCTGAGCGCGGAATCGTCCGTTTCAGAGCTGCTGCGCGGCACTCGGCTGGTCGCCCGCCGCGACCCGGCGATGGCTCGTCTGATCAAGGCCGCGGGCCCGATCGAGTTGCGCGATGCCCTCGACGACAGCTTTGCCGCGCTCGTCCGCTCGATCATGTACCAGCAGCTCGCAGGCGCTGCCGCGGCCACGATTCACGGTCGCTTCTTGAAGCTGTTCGCCGACGCACTTTCCCCCGCACTCGTGCTGGCGCTCCCTGATGGCGCCATGCGGTCGGCTGGTGTCAGCGGCTCGAAGGCGGCGGCCATAACTGATCTCGCACGCAAAGTGGAGGACGGCACCGTGCCGCTGCACGACGTCGATTCAGTTTCCGACGATGACCTGGTCGCACGCCTGGTCCAGGTCCGAGGTATCGGCCGGTGGACAGCGGAGATGTTCCTCATCTTCCAGCTGCGCCGGCTCGATGTATGGCCGGTGGACGACTACGGCGTGCGCAAGGGCTGGGCGCTAGGGCACCAGGTCAAAGACCTGCTCAGCCCGCGCGCTTTGCAAGCGGAGGGCGATCGCTTTCGACCTTATCGCACGGTCGCGGCGTGGTACTGCTGGCGCGCAGTCGATACGGTTCTTCCCGCTTAGCGAGCGTACTTTCGGCGAAGGCGCTCGATCTGCTCGTCGGTCATCGACGGCGCGCCATACGCATCGAGAAAATAGCGCGCGAAGCCTTTGCCGAAGTTGTACTGGAGGGTCCAGACTCCAGCAGCAAGGTCCTGGCCTGGATCACCAAGGCCGGAGCCTCCGACGTCGATCAACCCGCTCAGGCTTCCCTCGCTGACCAGCACGTTCGGCAGGCAGTAGTCCCCATGGATCAGGACATGGCCGCGCTGCGGAGTGCCGAAGGGGCAACCCGTCGCATCAGTGCCATGAATGGTGCGCAGGATTTCACCGAACACGCGCGCAACGCGCTCCGGCGACCATCCGACCGAGGGGTCGTAAAGCGGGACACCGACGAGTTCACGAGTCATGAGCCAATCGTCGCCGGCCGCATGGATGAACCCAACAAGCTCGGGCACCGGCAGGAGCCCGCGGAGCCATGCCAGGCGGTCGCGTTCGCCCGCGAGATCCGCCGCCCGCTTGACGTATACCGTCCCCGATTCTCCTGCGAGCCGCCACACGGTGCCCGCCCGGCTCATCCATGCGAGCTCACCGTCGAGCCGCGATGCTCCAATGGCGGTCTGGGCTGCCGATCGGACCCTTCGTGGAAGCCTTAGAGTCGGCGATGAAGATTCCATCAAGCGTCCTCTGTACCATGACGCAGGGCGCAGGCGTGATCACGTGTCGGGGGTGGGTTTCGTAGTGCGGTCGAGCAGACGCGGATGGCGGCACTGGGGATGAGCCTCGCCCGGGCTCTTCCAGAATCTCCTGATGCATTCAAGGACGCATCCTGGGAGGACATTCTTCCCTACTACGAAGGGCTCGCTTCGGTCCCGCTCGACCGCACCAACGTTGAAGCATGGCTGGCCGACTGGTCTCGATTCGAGTCTTTGCTCTCAGAGGCCGGCGCCCTCGTGAGCTTCGCCTACTCGTGCGACACGTCTGATCCCGCTCGGGAGGCAGCTCAGCTGAGGTTCGGAACGCAGATCTCGCCGAAGGCGCGCGAGCAACGGGTACGCCTGCAGGAGCGCCTGGTCGAGCTGGACTACGTGAGGCCGGGACTCGAGACGACAGTGGAGCGATTCCGCAACCAGATGAACCTGTTCAGCGAGTTCAACGTACCGCTCTTTGGCGATCTCTCCAGGCTCGAGACGGAATGGTCGAAGGTCAACGGGGCGATGACAGTCGATTGGGACGGCGAAGAGAAGACGCCCGCACAGCTCCTGCCCTTTCTCGAGTCGAGTGACCGCGCCGTGCGAGAGCGCGCTTTCAGGCTGCGCGCCAAGCCGTATATCGAGCAGCGCGACGCACTCGCGGATCTCTTCGATCGCATGTACGACCTGCGCCAGCAGGTCGCCCGAAATGCGGGCTTCGAAAACTACCGCGACTACGCACACATCGAAAAGAATCGCTTCGACTACACGCCGGACGACTGCAAGCGTTTTCACGAAGCAGTCGAGTCTGCGGTTCTGCCGGCAGTCGAGCGTCTCCTGGAGCGGCACCGACGTCAGATCGGCGTCGACCGGCTGCGCCCTTGGGACATCACGGCGGATGCCAAGGGCCGGCCGCCGCTGAAACCTTTCGACGACATCGCAACCCTCGTCGAGCGCGCAGCCGACGTTTTCGCCCATGTCGACCCAGACTTCCGGGCCTACTACCGAAGCATGGCGGAGGAGCACCTACTCGACCTGGACAACCGTAAGGGCAAGGCCCCCGGCGGCTACTGCCAGACGCTCGCGTTCAGGAAGATGCCGCTCATCTTCATGAATGCGGTGGGGGTTGACGGTGACGTGCGCACACTGTTGCACGAAGCAGGCCACGCGTTCCATTCTTTCGAGGCGTCACAGCTCCCGCTTCTCTTTCAGCGTCATCCTGGGTCAGAGATGGCTGAGGTCGCGTCGATGTCGATGGAGCTGCTGGCCGCACCCTTCATCGACCGGGATAGCGGGGGATACTACAGCGAGGAAGACGCCCGACGGTCTCGAGCCGAGCTGCTGCAGGGCATCGTCATGTTCTTCACTCACTGTGCCTCGGTCGATGCTTTTCAGCACTGGATTTACCTGGACAAAGACGGCCGCGACGCCGGTGCCCGCGACCGCGAATGGCTGGAGCTGCGCCGGCGCTTCGAAGGTCCATCGGTGGATTGGGACGGCCTGGATGCAGAACGAATCGCGCGCTGGTACCAGCAGCCACATCTCTTCGGCAGCCCGTTCTACTACATCGAGTACGGAATCGCGCAGCTCGGCGCGCTGCAGGTGTGGCGGAACAGCCTGCGGGACGGCGGCAAAGCGGTCCGCCAGTACCGCGAAGCGCTAGCTCTCGGCGCGACGAAGCCGCTGCCCGAGTTGTTCAAGGCGGCGGGTGCGAGGCTGATCTTCGACAGCAGCGGTATGCGCGAGCTGATCTCGCTGGTCGAGGAAGAACTGGCCAAGCTCGACGGCTGAGGCTGTTGGGTCCGGATCTCAGTTGTTCAGGATGTCCCGCAGCGGTTTTTTGGGACCGAACCGAGGCGCTCCGATCCCGGAGACGGTCAACAACCGGATCACCCGGGCACGGTGTCCGCGATACGGGTGGAGCAACTCCAACATGCGCTCGTCGCTCGAACGCGGAGTCCCCTCCAGCGCGTAGCCGACCGTGTGAGGTAGGTGGTAGTCGCCCACAGGCACCGCGTCCGGGTCGCCCAACGCGACAAGGGCAACTTTCGCCGCGGTCCATGGGCCGATTCCCGGAAATGCTTCCAACCGGCGATATGCGCTCACCAGGTCCATCGCGGTGATCTCCTCGAGCCGGTTGGCGCTCCTGGCGGCCCGGATGATCACCTCGGCCCGGCGGCGCTCTATACCAAAGCGGTGGAACGCCCAGTAGGGAGTTCGTGCCAGCTCCTGCGCCGAGGGCGGGATCTTGAGACGCACCGGCCCAGGAGCCGGCTCACCAAGCTCCTCCACGAGGGCTCGGTACCCGGCTTTCGCCTCGATCGTGGTCACCTTTTGGGCCAGCACAGCCGGCACCAGCGCTTCGAACACCGCCTGCGTCCTTGGAAGCCGCATTCCGGGGTGGCGGCGGTGCAGGTCCGCGATCAGGCGATGCTGCGGGCGGAAACCGCTGGCGTCGTCCTGCTCCCCGCAAAGCGAAGCAGCTCGTGCAGACACCCAGTCAGCGCCGGGCCCCCAGGCCTCCACCTCGATCGTTCCCGTCGCATGTCGCAGGTGGATCGTCGCCGGGCCGTCCGGCGTTCGGGTTGCCCGCCACGCATCGGTGCCGTCGATCCGGAGTGAGGGACCGAAGCCGATTGGAGCAAGGGTCGAGCAGATGTCGAGGGGCCGGCCGGTTTCATAAGACGTCCGCACGTGCGGTTCCACGGCAAGCAGGCTACTGCTTCAGGGGAACCGCCAGGACGAAGGTGCTGCCACTTCCCAGCGTGGACTCGACCGTCAGATCTCCGTCATGCATCCGAGCGATCTCTCTCGAAAGCCAGAGGCCAAGCCCAGTGCCCGGCACATGCTGCGCGGTCGGGATGCGACCGAAACGGGTGAACAGGTTCGCCTGGTCTGCCGTGCTGATGCCCAAGCCCTGGTCGATCACGCAGACGGTGGCCATCCCGTCCATGCGCCGAATTCGAACCGTGATTACCGAACCGGCCGGCGAGTACTTCGCCGCGTTGCTCAGCAGGTTTCTGACCACCATCTGAAAGCGGTCGGGGTCAATGTCAGCTTCCAGCGGCTCTGCGGGCTCATCGACCTTGAGGTCGTGGCTCCTGAGCAGCATCTTCACCCCTTCAATCGCCACGCCCGTGAGCTCGACGATGTCGCCGCGTTTCTTGTTGAGTGCCAGCCGGCCCTCTTCCAGCCGCGATGTTTCAACCATCTGCGCGAGCATCCAGTCGATCTCGTCAGACTTCGAGATGAGCAGCGGTAGTACCGAGCTGGCCTGGGGTGACAGCTCGCCCAGGGAACCAGCCTCCAGCATGGTCAGGTAGCCCTTGATGATCGTCATGGGTCCGCGCAGCTCGTGCGATGCGATGTTGAGGAACTCGCTCTTGGCCCTTTCGAGGGCTTGGATCCGTGAGTTCAAAGTCACGCGGTCGAGGCCGGCCGTGATGCTGATCGCATACTGGACGAGGCGACGGATCTCATCGTCACGAAAAATCGGCTTCAGTCGTCTCGAGACTATGACGATTGCCCCTCTACCCTTCTGGAGATCCAGCGGCACGATGAGCATGTGATCCTTGCGCCAGTGCAGATCTCGCTGGCTTGCCGCCGGCGGCAGGTCGTTGCGCGCCGCGATCTTCTCCGCCTCGTCCCCGGCCATTCCCAGCGCGGCGAGGATGGACCCGTCCGAATCGATGACAAAGCCGCTCTCGCCGCCGACCATGCGCTGGGCCCACACGAGCGCCCGGTGCGCGAGCGTCTGGCGGTCCGGGCTGTAAACGAGCAGGTCGTGAAGGGCGCTGCGAAACTGGTCTTGCTCAGGCTGAAGCCGTGTCACCCGGGCGAGGATAGCCCAAATGACGATATTTCAACGACAGGAGAGTTAGTTATGAAGTGGGTGACCCGAAAGAACGCCAGCGTCGACCGGATCGCCTGCCCGTGGCTGGTCAAGCGGTTCATCGACCCGGACGCAGAGTTCCTGTACGTCCCGGCTCCAGAGGTTGCCGCCGTGGCTGGGCGCGAGGGCGCTATTCCGTACGACGTCGCGGACGTCGAGCTGGGCCACGTGGACGGCCGGTGCAGCTTTGAGTCGATCATCCTGAAATACGGCCTGCAGGACCCGGCGCTCAACCGCCTGGCCCAGATCGTGCATGGGGCGGATGTCACCGCCGACGTCGACAAGACACCGGAGGCGGCCGGCCTCAAGGCCATCGCCCATGGGTTCGCCATCGTCCATGGCGAGAACGACCACTTGAAGATCGACCTCGAAAGTCCCCTCTACGACGCCCTGTACGCGTGGTGCCAGAAGGAGGGGGCGAGAGTCAGGCCGCGGGAGTGACCCGTATACCGTCGGGATCACCGCGCTCGCGGTCGAGACGCCTGACCTCGAAACTCTGAAGACCTCGCACGCCGTCTTCCACCGGCGCAGCGCCATGGCCCTCGAGCAGGTTGATGCCGAGGTGATGGTGGTAGCCATCCCAGCTCATGAAGCGCATCACCCGACCCGCTTCCGCCGTCAGCTCCATGCCCATCGACTCGTAGAACGCCTGTGAGCTGTCCAGGTCGGAGACGTTGAGGTGCATGTGGCCGAGTACCGTGCTGCCAGAGACCTTCTTCTCGGGCTTGTCGGCAATTCTCAGGAGCCGCTCGAAATCCAGGTGGTCGGTACCGATGTTCAATCGACCCTTCGGGTACTGCCACTCGCTGCGAGGACGGTCGGAGTAGACCTCGATGCCGTTTCCCTCCGGGTCGTCGAAATAGAGGGCCTGGCTGACGAAGTGGTCCGCCGTACCTGTCAGCGGCAGCTGCTCCTCGAGAGAGCGCTGGAGGAAACCACCGAGCTCCTCCTCCCGCGGCAGCAGGATCGCGAAATGGTAGAGGCCGGCCGTATGTTGCGGGCGTTCGCGTCCGCCCGGCAGCGCCCGGAGGCGAAGCAGTGGTGATCCGCCCGCGCCCAGCGTGGCGGTGGCGGCCCCGTCATCGATGCGCGTGAGGCCGAACCACTCGTAGAAGGCAACTTCCCGCTCGAGGTCGAGCACCTTGAGCTCGACAGACCCCAGCGGCCATTCAGAAGCCATAACCGGTTCTCAATCTACCCACCGCGATACCGATTCATAACCTATCTGGCCGCCGCCGGGCGCGGCTCGCACGCGAGCATCTCGGCTGGGTGGCTGGGGAGGAAGGATTCGAACCTTCAAACTTCTGATCCAGAGCGATCCGCCATACCACCGATTGCGATTTCGAATTGGCCATTACGTCTGATAAGTGAATTACGCGGTAGTCCCGAGTCTGTCCCGGGCGCAAACTTGGCGCAAAACGTGTGCGTAGCGCATCTAACAAGGGCGCTCTGTTGAGGTTTTCAACCCGCGCGCGGAGCAACTCCCGGGTTCCCGACCGGGGCTCGTCTACCTCCGGCTTGCGCAGTCAACTTGTATCGGGTTGCCGGCGACGACTCGCGTCGCCAGGTACACCTGAGGGGCTAGCCGGGATTCGCCTCGAGCAGGTGGGTCGCGTCGGCGAGCGACCGCAGCACCACGCGGTCGCCCTTCACGGCGAGGATTGTGACCGACGTGTACATCGGCATCACGGGCAGCTTCCCCCAGCCCAGCCCGAGCACGTTCGACACGTAGATCCCGATTGCAGCATTGTGTGTGATCGCGACCGCCCGGCCGTTTTCGGGCAGGCCGGCCACGATGTCGCGGATGGCGGCGGCGACTCGGTCGTACACCTCTGACTCCGACTCCGGAAATGGGTACTCGTCGGGCGCGTTGAGCTCGACTGCACCCCCTTCGTCCCAGTGGGTGCGCACCTCGCGCAGCCGTTGATCGGTGTGCACGGTCAGTCCGTGCGTCCTGGCGACCGCCTCACCGGTCTCGATCGCGCGGCGCAGGTCCGAAGCCCAGATGGAGTCGATCGGAACGTCGGCCAGGCGCTGCCCGAGGCGCGCCGCCTGCTCGCGCCCGAGCGGCGTCAGCGTCGGGTCGAGCACCCCTTCGCCGAGCCCTTCCATGCCAGTGTAGGCATCACCATGGCGCACCAGCCAGACCTCGCGGACGCCTTCGACACCGACCAGATGCCGCTCGTGCATCTCCTCGAGCATGCGGAGGAAGGCGACGCTGCGGTCGGTCGTGCCCTCCCTGCTCAAGCCGCCGTAACCGCCCGCTCGATCGCCGTTCGCAGTGCCTCGACAGCGCCGACGCAGAGCGACAGCATGTCGGAATCGCGCGCGCCAGTCGAGAGCGCGAAGACGGTGTCACCGTCGAACGGTGTGTGAACGGGTCGGATCGACATCGCGAGCGCGTCGTGGGCGACCGTGGCCAGGCGATTGCAGGCGGTCTTGTCAAGGCCGGCGTCGGTCGCGACCACTGCCAGGGTGGTGCTGGCGCCCCACACCAGGGGCTTGGGCGGGCCCTCCGCGAGCAGGCGCGTCGAGGAGTCGGCGGCTGGGCCGCCGACGACGCGTCCTGAGCGGTCGACAACGTCGCCGACTGCGTTGACGACGGCCAGCGCTCCGACGGTGGCCCCGCTCGGCATGGTGACGCTGGCGGTTCCCAGCCCACCCGGTCTGGGCGGGCCGAAGAGCTTGCCGACCGTGGCGCCGGTTCCTGCACCGTGGCGTCCGGACCTGCAGACGGCCCCGCGCGCGGCGTCATCACAGGCGGCATAACCCTGATCGGGGCCCGGGTAGGCCGTCGGCGAGCCGGTGCCGAGGTCGAACAACACCGCGGCCGGAACGATCGGCACCAGCGCCGGGCCGACGGCGACCCCGATCCTGCGCTCGGCCAGCCATCGCATAACGCCGTCGGCGGCGGCAAGACCGAAGGCCGAGCCACCCGTCAGGAGCACCGCGTGCACCCGCTCCACCGTGCATCCGGGCCTCAGCAAGTCGGTTTCCCGCGTGCCCGGCGCCGCACCCCTCACGTCGACGCCGGCAACTGCGCCACCGGGCGGGAGCAGCACCACAGTGCAGCCTGTCTTCGCCTGCGGGTCCGACCAGTGCCCGACCCGAACGCCGGTCACGTCGGTGATCGCCACGCTCGAACGGTACTCTGCTAGGCATGCCCGGCACCATCGTCCGCGACGAGCTGGTCGCCTTCCTCCAGTCCCTGGTTCGAGCCAGCTCTCAGTACCTTCCCGATGCCGGCCGCTCGGAGGCGCCGGCGGCGGAGCTGGTCGTCCGGCAGATGCGGCGATGGGGCTGGGAGCCAGACGTCAGGGAGGTCGAGCCCGGGCGGCCAAACGTGGTCGCGACCATCGACGGCGGGCGCCCTGGCCCGACGCTGCTGTTCGAAGGCCACACCGACGTAGTGAGCGAGGGCGACTCTTCGAAGTGGACGCACCCGCCATTCGGCGCAGAGATCGTCGAGGGGCGCTTATATGGCCGGGGCTCCGCGGACATGAAGGGCGGTGTCGCCGCAATGCTGTTCGCGGCGCGCGCGCTCGATCTCGCGCGGCCCTTTCATGGGCGCGTCGTGGTCGCGGCCCTGGTCGACGAGGAAGGGATGATGATCGGCGTCAAGGACTTCGTCGCGAGCGGCCGGGCTCTCGGCGTCGACGCAGCGATCATTTGCGAGCCCGAGGAGCGGGAGGTCTGCATTGCGCAGAAGGGAGCGATCCGCGTCCGGGTCACCTCATGGGGCCGGATGGCCCATGGCGCGATGCCGCAGCATGGGTTGAACCCGATCCCACCGCTGGTCGCATTCGTGCAGCGGGCCGCGGAGCTGCAGGAAGAGCTGCAGCAGGCGAACGGCGAGCATCCGTACCTGGGCTGGGACTACATCACGCCGACCGTGGTCGTTGCCAACCGGCCGGAACAGTTCAACGTCATCCCCGACCGCGCCTTTGTCTGGCTCGACATCCGTACGACGCCAGCCACCGACCATGCCAAGCTGCTGGCGCACCTGCGATCGATCCTGGGTCAGAACCTCGAGCTCGACGTGATCGACGACCGCCCGTCAACTGAGACACCACACAATCACCCCATCGTCCGCGCGGTCGTCGAGGCGCATCGAGCCGTTTACGGTGAGACGCCGGCGTTCGGGGGCGTCCCTGGCTCGACCGACGGCACGATCCTGTGGCGCGACGCCGGAATCCCGATTGTCACCTACGGGCCGGGCGGCAAGTGGATCGCGCACCAGGTCGACGAATATGTCGAGGTAGATGAAGTGGTGCGGGCGGCCGAGGTCTACGTTGAGGCCGCACGCCGGTTTTTGAGCGTCGGGATCGAGTCGAGCAGCAGGCGCGTGTAGGCGTGGCGCGGCGCGCGGAAGATCTCGCGCGTTGGGCCCTCCTCGACGATCGTGCCTTGGCTCATCACGAGCACCCGATTGCACATGTGGCGGACGATGGAAAGGTCGTGCGAGACGAGTACCAGCGTCAGGTTGAAGCCGACGCGGAGGTCCTCCAGCAGGTTCAGGATCTGGGCGCGCACGCTGACATCGAGCGCGGAGACGGGCTCGTCTCCAATCAGCACGCGAGGATGCGGCGCCAGGGCGCGCGCGATCGCGATGCGCTGGCGCTGGCCACCAGAGAACTCGTGCGGGTAGCGGTGCGCCGAGTCGCGCGGCAGCCCGACCGCATCCAGCAGCTCCTCCACCCGCTTGCGGCGATCCCCCGGCAGCCGCATCACCCGCACCGGCTCGAGGATGATGTCGGTGACCTTCATGCGCGGGTCGAGCGCGCTTACGGGGTCCTGGAAGACGACCTGGACCTCGCGGGTCAGCCTCCCGCCGGTGTAGGTCACCCGGCCTTCGTCCGGTTGCTCGAGGCCGAGCAGCAACTTCATCAGCGTTGTCTTGCCCGACCCGGACTCGCCGACCACGCCAAGTGTCTCGCCCCTGCGCAGCGTGAACGAGACATCGTTGACAGCGGTGATCTCGCGGCGGGGGCCGAGGAGGCGGGTCCGCGCCAGCTGGTAGCGGCGACTGACGTGCTCGACCTCGAAGAGAACGTCGGATTCGCTCACGGCTCGCCGCCGACCGGGTGCCAGCAGGCGGCAAGGTGATCGCCGATCCGGGCCAGCGGGGGCATCTCGACGCATATCTCATCCACGTTCGGGCAGCGGTTGCGGAAGGGACAGCCGGGCGGGAACTGGCCGAGCCCGGGCACCGAGCCCGGGATCGCTCGCAAGTGGCGATCGGGTAGCTCCTCGTCAAGCGGCGGGATCGCGTCCAACAGCGCCCTCGTGTAGGGGTGTCGCGACCGGTCGAAGACCTGGTCCACGGTCCCGGTTTCGACGATCTTTCCGCCGTACATGACCAACACCTGGTCGCAGGTGCTCGCCACCACCGGCAGGTCGTGGGTGATCAACAGCAGGGTCGCACCTTGCTCGATCACGAGGTCGTCGAGCAGGTGCAGGATCTGGGCCTGCACGGTGACGTCGAGCGCGGTCGTCGGCTCGTCCGCGATCAGGATGTCGGGCGAGCAGGCCATCGCCATCGCGATCATCGCCCGCTGCCGCTGGCCGCCGGACAGCTCGTGGGGATAAGCCCGCATCTTTTCCTCCGGGTCCGGGATGTGGACGCGCTGGAGGTTTCGCGTGGCAGTCGCCAAGGCCTGTTGCCGTCCCATCTGGCGGTGAAGCATGAGCGGCTCCGCGACCTGATCGCCGATCCGCATGAGCGGGTTGAGTGCCGTCATCGGCTCCTGGAAGACCATGGCGAGCCGGTCGCCGCGGAGCTCGCAGAAATCGTCGTCGGCGAGCGAGAGGAGGTCGCGACCTTTATAGAGGACGCGACCGGTGGCACTGAGCCCGTCTGGCAGCAGCCCCATCAGCGCCAGGGCGGTCAGCGTCTTTCCGGAGCCGGACTCGCCGATCAGGCCGGTCCGGGAGCCCGCCTCGAGCGCGAACGACACCCCGCGCACGGCTTCGATCTCCCCCACCCGCACGCGCAGGTCCTCGACCCCGAGCGCATCTGCCACGACGTTCAGGCCTGCGCCGGGAGGCGCACAACCAGCTTGGGGTCGAGCAGGTCGCGGAGCCCATCCCCGAGCAGGTTGAACCCGAGCACGCTGAGCGCAATCGCCAGGCCGGGCCAAAGCGCGAGCAGAGGGGCCTGGTAGAGATAGTCCTGGCTGTCGCTGAGCATCCGGCCCCAAGAAGCGGTCGGTGGCGGCGTGCCGATGCCGAGGTAGCTGAGAGCCGCCTCGGCCAGGATCGCTACCGCGAAGGCGATGGTCGCCTGAACGATCAGGACGTTGGCTACGTTTGGCAGTAGATGCTGGAGCAGGATCCACCAACCCCGGCTGCCGAAAGTGCGCGCCGCGGTGACATAGTCCATCTCCATCACCTGAAGACCGGCGCCGCGGACGACGCGCGCGAACACGGGGACGAATGCGATCCCGATCGCCGCCATGGCGGTGACCGTGCTGGGCCGGAAGACGGCCGCGAAGAGCAATGCGAGCAGGATCGCGGGGAAGGCGAGGAGGACGTCAGAGGCGCGCATGAAGACCTCTTCGAGCGGGCCCCGGTAGAGTGCCGAGAGCGCCCCCACCGGCACGCCGACCGCAATCGCGATCACGATCGTGACGATGCCGACCAGCAACGTGTTCCGGGCCCCGGCCATGATCCGCGACAGCTCGTCGCGGCCGAACTGGTCGGTGCCGAGCAGGTAGGCGGAGCTCGGTCCCTGGAAGCGGTCGGGAATCACGACGTGGTCTGGGTCGTGCGGCGTCCAGACCAGGCTGAGCAGCGCGACCAGCACGACCAGGCCGACCACGGCCGCCCCCGCGATCAGGGGCAGCGGCAACCGCCTCATCGCCGGCTCCGGATCCGGGGGTCGAGCAGCCGGTACGAGAGGTCGACGAGGAAGTTGACGACCAGGACCACCGTGGTCAGCACCATGACCAGATCCTCCACCACGATCAGGTCGCGATTGCCAACCGATTGAAAGAGAAGGCGCCCGAGCCCGGGGAGCACGAACACGTTCTCGATCACGATTGCGCCGACCAGCAGCGAGGTGATCTGGATGCCCAGGACGGTCACGACCGGGATCGCCGCGTTCCGGAAGCCGTGCCGGCGCAGCGCCTGCCAACGCGTCAGGCCCTTGGCGCGCGCGGTGCGGATGAAGTCCTCATGCTGGACCTCGATGATCGCCGACCGGATGAACCGGGTCAGCACCGCCGCCTGGACCAGCCCGAGCGCGACCGCGGGCAGCACCAGGCTTCGCGCAGCCGCGACCGGGTCCTCGCTCCAGTCGATGAACCCGCCAGCCGGAAAGAGCCGCAGCTTCACGGCGAAGATGGTGGCCAGCAGCAGGCCGGCCCAGAATGCAGGGATCGCGATACCGCCCAGGCTGAGCGCGGAGATGATCGCTCCGCTCAGACGGCGGTAGCGAACGCCCGCGACCACGCCCACCGGCACCGACACCACGAGCGCGATCACAGCCGCGAGGAGCGCAAGTGGCCCGCTGACCAAAAGCTTCTGAACGAGCAGCGGGCCGATCTCCGTGTGGGAGAGGACGGAGACGCCGAGGTCGCCGCGGAGCATGCCCCACAGCCACTGCACGTAGCGCAGCCACAAGGGCTGGTCGAGGCCCAGTTGGTGGCGGAGGATAGCCACGTTCTCCGGCGTTGCGTTGGTCCCGAGCATTACGGTCGCCACGTCGCCGGGAAGGAGATTGACGATCACGAAGACGAGGACCGAGGCGGCGACCAAGCTGGCCACCAGAGCGGCCAGCCTGGTCGTGATTGCGACTGTCAAATCAGTTGAAGTACGCGTCCCCGAGATAGAGCGATGGCGAAATGCCCTGCACCTGGTAGCTCCGGAAGTTGTGCTTGAGAACGGCCAGCTGGTTGGGCGAGAAGACCCAGGCGTTGACCGCATCGTCAGCAAGCGTTTTCAGGATTTGCGCGTAGATGCCCTTACGGGTGCTCTCGGTGGGCTCGGCGTCCGCCTGCTTCAGCTGGCTCGCGACCGTCGGATTGTTGTAGTTCCAGTAGTACTTGGGATTTCCGTAGTTGCCGATGTCGCGCTCCTCGACGTGGTTGATGATCGTCAGGTCGTAGTCCTGTGGAGGCAGGAACACTGTGTTCAGCCATTGCGCGAACTGCATCGGGATGATGTTCAGCGTCACGCCGATCGACTTCAGCTCACTGTTCAGTATGTCCGAGCCGCGGACTGCGTACGGGAAGGCGCTGATCTGCGCCATCCGCAGCGTCAGGCCGGAGGCGTACCCGGCAGCCGACAGCAGCTGCTTAGCCTTGTTGGCGTCGTAGGGGTTGACGCTCGTCTCGTCCACGTAATACGGCTCACCGCCGTTGGGCGCCGAGTGCGAACCGATCGGGACGCCGTAGCCGAACTGAATGCCGTCGATCCACGCCTTGCGGTCGATCGCAGCGTAGACAGCCTGGCGCACGCGTTTGTCGGCGAGCGGCCCTTTGGCGTTGTTGATCGAGACCATGATCTTTCCGGTCGGCGCGCCCTTGATGACGGTGAAGTTCTGGTTCGATGCGAACGCCTGCAGCTGCTCCGGCCCTCCGACCTGCCCGATGGCGTCGATGTCCCCGGCGGTAAGCGCGTTGTTCATCGCGTTGGCGTCGCTGATGAAGCGGAACTCGACGTCCTTGAGCTTCGCCTTCGACCCCCAGTAGGCGTCGTTTCGAGTCAGCTGCAGGGACGAGCCATGGTTCCAGGCCACGAACTTGAAAGGACCGGTGCCGACCGGGTTGGTCTTGTTGGAGTCGACGGAGTTCTGGGAGACGATGCAGGCCGAGCCGGCGCCCATGTGGAAGAGCCAGTTGTCGCTGTAGGTGCTCAGCGTGACCTTGACCGTGTGGTCGTCGGACGCGGTGACCGACTGGACGGGGCCCCAGTAGTCGGCGTGCGGGTTGGCGGGCTTGGTGTTCGGATCCTTGGCTCGCGTCCACGAGTAGACGACGTCCTGCGCGGAGAAGGCGGAGCCGTCGTGCCACTTGACGCCCTGCGCGAGGTGGAAGGTGACGGTGGTGCCGTCAGAGGACACATCCCAAGACTTGGCCAGGTTGCCGACGATCTTCCCGGTGCCGTCGAGTCGGATAAGCCCCTCGTACACGTTGTTGAGGAGGCAGGTCGCGATCGACGCCGTGGCGTCGGCCGCCGGATCCATCGAGGTGGGCTCCTGGATGATCCCGATGATCGCCTTGCTCTTGGTCGAGGTAGGCTGCGTGCCGGACGAGCTGGTTGCGCAGGCTGCGAGCAGCGATGAGGCGACCGGCAGGCTCAGGCCAAGGAAGCCGAGCCGGCGCAGCGCCTCTCGCCGGGTGATCTTGCCGGCCAAGAAGTGGTCTAGCTGGCGAACGACGTCCCCGTCTGGTTGCAGTTCTCGGTCGTCCATTTCTTCCTCCCGCCACTTTGAACTGAGGAGCAGATGCTACAACGGCGGCGTGAAGCGGCCGTCCTGGGCCAGCCAACCGGCATCCACCACAAGGTAGGAACCGGTTACGTAGCTGCTGGCATCGGAGCAGAGAAAGACTACGGCACCGACCATCTCAGACGGCTTGGCCCAGCGTCCCAAGGCGTTCTTGTTCGCGTAGGCGGCATACCACTCGGGATTGTCCTTGATCTGCGCGGTGAGCGGCGTCTCGACCACACCAGGGGCTACCGCATTCACCCGCACGCCGCTCGAGCCTAGCTCGGACGCGAGCGTCCGCGCCAGCTGCAGCGCGCCCGCCTTGGTCGCCGCGTAGATCGACTGGCCGGGCTCGACCACCTGGGCCCGGATCGAAGAGAAGACCACGATGCTGCCGCCGCGTCCGGAATCCGCCATCGCCTGCCCAAAGTCGCGCATCAGCCGGAAGGTGCCGACCAGGTTCAGCTCGAAGACGCGGCGCACGTCGTCGTCGGTCAGCTCGGAGGCACGCTTGCGGACGTTGATCGCAGGAGTGATCACCAGCGCGTCGGGCGCGCCGACCTGCTTCAGCGCCGTCGCGCAGGAGCCGGCTTCGCGCATGTCGAGCGCGAGCGATTTCGCCTCGCCACCATCGTCACCGATAGCGTCCGACGTCCGCCGCGCCGCGTCTACGTCGAGGTCGGCGCAGATGGTACGCGCGCCGAACGCGGCGAGGCCGTAGGCGCAAGCTTCACCGATCCCGCTGCCAGCGCCGACCACGAGCGCGGTGCGGCCGGTCAGGTCGAAGAGCTTCTGGTACTGCTGCATCCGCATGAGGTTAGCGCCCACGAGAAGGTTCAGGCTCGCTTCTCACTGATGCTTCTATGGCTGGGGAGGAAGGATTCGAACCTTCAACCTTCTGATCCAGAGCGATCTGCGTTATCGCCGGCGCACAAATTGAACTTGACCACCGCGTCTGATGAGTGAATTACGCGGCGGCCCTGCATCTGAGCGCAGGGCGCGAATTTGGCGCTAATCCAGCGCGTAGCGCATCAATCAAGCCACCGTCTCGACGACACAGGCTCCTAACTCGCTGGTTGGAGAAGCATGCTGATCAGCGCATCCCCCAGCCATTCCTCGTAGCGGGATGGCGTCCAGCCTCTTTGGAAGACCAGCTGGGTGTACTGGTCGGGGCCGGTCAATGCCCAGATCACCGCCACCGCCTCCGGCGGTGACATTCCGGCGCGCAGCCGGCCGCTTCGCTGCAACATCGCCGGCAGCCCGAACTGGGTCATGTCCAGCAATCGTTGCTCCTCCCTCTCGCGAAAGTGCGCGAGCAGGGCTGGATCGCCGGACTCCCGCATGAAGCGGACGAGATCCGCGCAGATTTCATAAATGAGGCGCGAGACGCGGGCGCCAGTGCGAAGCCCGAGTTCGGGGTCGTCCGATTGGCGCAACGGATCGAACAGCTTCACAGCGTCCGCGACGTGAGGAAAGCCCACCTCAATGAGGCCCTGTGCGAGTCGCAGCTTGGTACCGAAAGTCGCATACACGGTCTGGTAGGCGACGCCGGCTTCTTTGGCAATGTCCTCCATCGTCACGCTGCTGTAGGTCCCGCTGGCGAGGAGCCTTCGAGCCGCCTCGAGGATGCGGGCTCGAGTCATCTGCGCTTGCTCGGTGCGCAGCGCCCCGTTATAGACGCGGGTCGTCTTGACAGGCTTGCTCAATACGGATAGAGTAACAGACTATCGATATTAGGTTGTCTCTAGTGAATAGAAGTCCACTAAGTCGATGAGGTGCTGGGATGAGCAGATTGGGCGAGATGCGGGATTGGCTTTTGCCGGCGCTAATCCATCTCGATCCGATGGTGGCGATGGCGTACTACCAGTCAGTCGCAACGGACGAGGCCTCAACTAAAGCATCGGTGACCGCCCCACGCCGTGCTCTCGTTTCCAACGCACTCAGAGGTATGGCCGTGCTCGACCTGGTAGTCGTTCCACGGCCGGCCCCGGTCCGACCGTGATAAGAGCGAGGAGGTGACCGGCGCCGCAGTTGTCGTCGGGGGCGGATTCGCCGCCCTTGAGATCGCCCTCGCGCTGAGGAGCCAGCGGCCCACCATCCCGGTCACGGTGATCAGCAGCGAAACGCAGTTGACCTACCGCCCTTGGCTGATCCGCGTCCCGGCTGGGGGTGCGCCTCCGCCGGAGATCCCCTTCGCTCGCCTCCTTGCTGCAGCACGGGTCGAAGTGATCGCAAGCACGGTTACCGGCGCTGACGTCGAGGCCCATCGTCTTGTCCTCGACTCGGGCACCGAGATCGAATATGGCCAGTTGGTGGTGGCCACCGGGACGGTCGCCGACCGTGGCCGCATCCCGGGTGCTCGTGACCATGCACTCTTTCCTTGCGACCTCGCCGACGCGACGGAATTCGCGGCTCGGGTCGCGTCGTCGAATATCCACATTGTCGTTGTCTTCGGCTGGGAACGGCCGGGACCAGGGCTCGAATACGCGGCGTGGATCGCCGCTCGTCGTCCCGGCGTCAAGGTGACCGCGATCGATGGCGATGGCACCCTGGCGCGCCGCTTCGGAGACCGGTCCACAGCTCACGTCAGAAGGCTGTTCGAGCGGCGCGGAGCGCAGCTCATCACTGAAGGGGCGGTTGAGCGGATCGGCGAAGGAACGGTTGAAGTCGGAGGGCGCGTGATCGTCGCCGACGTGATCGCCGTGGCCGCGCCGCTTCGCGGTACCACGGCTTGGCTGCCGCCCGACCTTTTGGACGAGCGCGCTATGTTGCGCGTTGACAACACGATGGCTGCCACTGCCGGTGTTTTTGGCATTGGCGACGTGGTCTCGGTGCCGGAAGGTTATCGTCTTCCCCCCGCACTCCGGTCGATTCAGGCCACTGCCGGCGGGGTGGCCCGCAACGTTGCAGCTGCTCTCAGGGGCGGCGCCCCAAAACCGATTCTTCGGCAAGGTGGGCCGGACATCATGCTTCCTGACCTCGCCGGCACCGCGGTGCTCGTTCGCGAGCGGCGGCTACTTCTCAGCGGCCGCCTGCCGCTTCTCCTCAGATCGTCCGTTGAACGTCGCTATCTGCGCTCGCGGAAAGCCAACTGATGGTTCGTCCAGGTTCCTGGCCCGGGTATCCGGTCGCAGGGGGAAACCTGCGAGCACCCTGGCTGCTCGTCGAGCTCCACTACGTCGATGTCTGGGCGCCTGGCAGCATCCCGGAAGCGGCACTACCTCGTTCCAGATCGAACGGCCGGTAGCCCTTCAAGTGGGCAATCGGACGCAGCAGCGCGAGAACCATGCGCTGGACGGGCCACGGAGGGGACGCGATTCGCACGTGATCCGACATCAAAGGCATCTCCACTGCAATCTGCCATATCGAAGGTAGACCCTTCGAATCGGTTAGCCCGGCGCGTGCGAGCGCGAAGTACACCTCAAAGAACCTGCGTGACATCTTCGGAAGGCCCGGCCGGTATTCCCCAAACATCTCGGCCTCGCCTTCGCCGACATTTCGGAAGGTGTGCGGGACGCCGGCCGGAACCGCGACGTCATCGCCTGGGCCGCAAACGACTTTCTGACTCCCGCTCACGAATTCGATGCTGCCGCGAATGACCTCGAAGCGCTCCTCCTGGAATGGATGGACATGGAGGACGGGACCATACGTGCCAGGGAGGGCGAGCTCGCGAAAGCGAAACAATTCGTCGGTCGTCTCTAAGAAGGTGAGCGTGTAGCCGGTGAGCGGATTGACGATCGTGTCGGTCATGGATTCTCCTCTTGGTTCCAACGGTATTCACTAAATGTACCATATAGCGAACTAGAGCTATCATACAGTCAATGGCACATGCGCAGGCAACCCCTCGCCGGTACAACTCGCCGGAGCGCAAGGAACGCCGCAACCGGACTCAGCTCGCGATCCTCCAGGCGGCGGAAGAGATGTTCAGGGAACGCGGCTACAGCGCCGCCACCATGCAGGCGGTGGCAGATTCCGCGAGTGTTTCCCTCCCTACCGTCTACCTCTACTTCAGATCCAAGCCCGCCCTGGTCCGCAGCCTGGCCGACCTCGTCACAGGCGCTGCCGACCTCAGCGTCGGCAGCGCACTGGCTGAGAGCGACCCGAAGCGACAGTTGGAGGTCGGGGCCGGCATCCTGCGGAAGCTCCACCAGCGGAGCGAGGTGATCGTTGACATCTTGCGGACGGCTGCCCGCGCCGACCCGGAGCTGTCACTCGAGTGGCGGCGCTGGCAGGATCGCCACCTCGACGCGGTGCGCGCGGTTGCGCAATCGCTGGCAAAGAGAGGTGCGCTCCGAGATGGGGTTGACGTTGGAGGCGCGACCGATGTCCTGTACACGATCGGTGGCCCAGACACTTTTCGTCAGCTTGTGCGCGAGCGAGGCTGGACCACGAGCCGCTACGAGAGGTGGCTGGTGGAGACGGGCCAGCGGTTGCTCCTACGCAAGGCGGTTGGGGGAACGTAGTTAGATGTCTCATTCCGCGAACACAAATCGCCCGTCGCGGCGCGTGGTGGTTGGGGAGGAAGGATTCGAACCTTCAACCTTCTGATCCAGAGTCAGCTGCGTTGTCGGCGGCGCACAAATTGACTTGACCACCGCGTCTGGTTCTTGGATTACGCGTCAGCGTCGCGTCTGATGATCGGGCGCCAAAACGGCGTGAGACGGCGTGAAGCGCGCGTTACGGCACTCAATTGCCAGGCGCAGCCGATTGGTCTAGTCGATTGTTGATGTGAGACCGGTCAGATCCGGCCGATATCGCGCCTTCGGAGTCCGCCCAGCCCGGCCAAGGTGAAGCCAGCGGCGACGGCGGAGATCACGACAAGCGGCAGGAGGGTCAGGCTCGCAGCGGGCAGCTGGGGCACGCGCTCGAACGGCGAGAGGTTCTGAAGCCAACTGGGAAGATGGAGGACCGCACCGAGGAATCCGACGACCACGCAGGCCGCGAGGATCGCCCACGACGCGCCGACCCAACGCGGCGCGAGCCCGACGAGCGCGA
>JBGQGS010000002.1:0-37421 GCA_041497555.1 Candidatus Dormibacteraceae bacterium
CGCGACAGCTCGGAAGACAGCTTGACCCGCTGCGCCTCACCGCCGGACAGCTGCGTCGCGGGCTGGCCGAGCCGGATGTAGCCGAGGCCCACGTCATGCAGCGTCTTGAGCTTCGTCTTGATCCGAGGCACGTTCTCGAAGACTTCGAGCGCCTCGTCGACAGTCATCTCGAGCACGTCGGAAATCGAGTGACCGCGGAACTTCACCTCCTGCACCTCGCGCGAATACCGCGTCCCATGGCAGACCTCGCACGGCACGTACACGTCCGGCAGAAAGTGCATCTCGATCTGGATGATCCCGTCGCCCTGGCAGGCCTCGCACCGTCCGCCGCGGACGTTGAAGCTGAACCGCCCCGGCTTGTACCCGCGCATCTTCGCCTCGGGCATGCTCGCGAACAGCTCACGCATGTACGTGAACATGCCGGTGTACGTGGCCGGGTTGGACCTTGGCGTGCGCCCGATCGGCGATTGGTCGATGTCGATCGCCTTATCGAGGTGCTCGAGACCCTCGACCGCATCGTGCGGCCCAGGCCTGTCCTTGGCGCGGTAGAAGAACTGCGCCACCTTACGGCTGAGGATGTCCGTCACCAGCGAAGACTTGCCTGAACCACTGACGCCTGATATCGCGACGAAACTGCCCAGCGGAATCGTGACGTCGACATCCTTCAGGTTGTTCGCGCGCGCTCCGCGGATCACCAGCCGCTTGCCGTTGCCCGAACGCCGCTTCGCGGGTATGGCGATCTGGCGATCCCCACGCAGGAATGCCGCCGTCAACGAATTGGGGTCGCGCAGAACTTCCTCGACCGTTCCCGCGGCGATGATCTCGCCTCCGTGCTCGCCGGCGGCGGGTCCGATGTCGACCATGTAGTCGGCCGAGCGGATCGTCTCCTCATCGTGCTCCACGACGATCAGCGTGTTGCCCAGGTCGCGCAGCCGCAGCAGCGTGTTGATCAGCCGCCGGTTGTCGCGCTGGTGCAGGCCGATCGACGGCTCGTCGAGGATGTACAGCACGCCCATCAGCTTCGAGCCGATCTGCGTCGCGAGCCGGATGCGCTGGGACTCGCCGCCTGAAAGGGTGTTGGCTGCGCGCTCGACGGTCAGATACTCGAGCCCGACGTCGATCATGAACTGGAGGCGCTCGCGGATCTCCTTGAGAATGCCGCGCGCGATCAGCGACTCACGCTCGGTCAGCTCCAGGGTGTCGAAGAACTTGATCGCGGCGCTGATGGAGAGCTTGCAGACCTCCGCGATGTTCTGGGCGGCCACCGTGACCGCAAGAGACTCGGGCTTGAGACGCTGACCCTTGCAGGCTGGACACGGCTTGTCCGCCATGTACCGCTCCAGCTCCGCCTTCAAGAAGTCGGATTGAGTCTCGTGGTATCGCCGCTGGAGGTTGGCGATCACGCCCTCGAAGGGCGCCTCGTACCAGCGGGAGTGCCCGTACTGGTTCTTGTAGCCGAAGCGGATCTTGCGGTCGCCCGTGCCGTTGAGCAGCACGTCGCGCTGCGGCTTGCTCAGCTTCGACCACGGCTTGTCCATGTCGATGCCGAAGTATTTGCCAACGCTTTCCAGCAGCTCGGGGTAGAAAAACTGCGACCGGCTCCACGCCGCGATCGCGCCCTCGCGCAGCGAGAGCGATGGGTCGGGCACGACCAGGTCTCCATCGACCACGAGCCGAAAGCCGATGCCGGTACACGTCGGGCACGCGCCGTGCGGGCTGTTGAACGAGAAGTTCCGCGGTTCGGGCTCGGGCACGCTGGTCCCGTCGTACGGGCACGCGTAGTCCATCGACATCTGGATCTCATCACCTTTATCAGGGACGATGATCACCGAGCCGCCGCCGAGCCGGGCCGCGGTCTCGATCGATTCGACGAGCCGAGTGCGCTGGTCCGGGCCGACGACGATGCGGTCCACAACGACCTGGATGTCGTGCTTCTTGTTCTTGTCGAGCGGGATCTGCTCACCCAGCTCGTACAGGCTGCCGTCGACTCGCACTCTCACGAACCCGGACTTCCGGACGTCCTCGATCAGCGAGCGGTACTCGCCCTTGCGGCCCTTCACGACGGGGCCGAGCACCATCACACGCGTGCCCCTGGGCAGCTTCTCGACGTGGTCGGCCATCTGGTCGACCGTCTGCCGGCGGACTTCGCGGCCGCACTCCGGACAGTGCGGGAGGCCGACTCGCGCGTAAAGGAGACGCAAGTAGTCGTAGACCTCTGTGACCGTGCCGACCGTCGACCGCGGGTTCTTCGACGTGCCTTTCTGGTCGATCGAGATCGCCGGCGAGAGGCCTTCGATCGTGTCCACGTCGGGCTTTTCCATCTGCCCGAGGAACTGCCGCGCGTAGGCGCTCAGGGACTCGACGTACCGTCGCTGCCCCTCGGCGTAGATGGTGTCGAAGGCCAGCGAGGACTTGCCCGAGCCCGAAAGGCCGGTGAACACGACGAGCTTGTCACGCGGGATCGAAAGCGTGACGTTCTTCAGGTTGTGCTCACGCGCACCTCGAATCGTGATGTGTTCAATCGGCACCTGGGTCCGTACCTATTCCTTTTCTCTTGTGACCGCAAACGTCCCGCTCGCGGTGGCGACCAGCCTTCCGTCCTTGTCCTCGACTCGACATTCCGTGACTACGGTCCGGCGCCCCGCATGGACGACTTTGCCGGCGGCGCGCAGGTCTTCGCCGATCTTCGCGACAGCGATGAACGTCAGCTTGAGGTCGAAGCTCATGGCGCGGATCACGCCCGGCTTGAGAGTTCTCAGCGAGCGGCCCATGGCCGTGTCGGCAAGGGTGCTGATGATACCGCCGTGCACGAAGCCGGAATGATTGGCCATGTCCGTTGTGGGCGTCATCTCTACGACAGCCCTGCCCTCGCCAGTCTCGACGAGCCTGAAGCCGAGCCAGCTCCATGCGGGCGAATGGGCCTCCCCGACCTTACTCACGGCCCTGTCCCGGCGGCACGACCATGCAGGTGGAAGACGCTCGCGCGATCAGACGCCCCTTCGCGTCCACGACGTCGGCCTCGCCGAACAGCAGTGACTGGCGCATGTCGACGACACGCCCGATCGCCCGCAACGTCCCCTCGACCACGGGTCGCAGGAAGTTGATCTTGAGCTCGATGGTGGTGTTCCAGTTCCCATCCTTTTGAAGTGTCGCCAATGACATACCCATCGCGGCGTCCGCGATCTGGGTGATCACGCCGCCCTGGACCACGCCACCACCGTGACGGTGCTGCGGGCCGGCCTCCAGCTCGATCACCACGCGGCCGGGCTCCGCCTCGGCCACACGAGCGCCCAGGTTCTCCATCCAGCCTGCCCGGTCGGACTGCAGCAACCACCCGGCTCGATCCGACCCGCTCCCTGAGCTCAAGTGCCGCGCCGTGTCCTTCTCCAGTTTCGGACGGTGGTCTTCTGCTTGGGCGCGGCCGCGATCGCGAGTGCGACCTCGCCGTCGTCCTCTTTGCCCACCTCCTCGCCCGAGAGCCGCTTGCGAAGCAGGATGATCCGGTCGCGCACTCGCGCCGCGTCCTCGAACTGCAGCTCCTTGGAGAGGCGGCGCATCTCTTTCTCCAGGTCGCGCACGATCGCCAGCAGGTCCTCGCGCGGGACGCCCGCGCCGGCCATGATCTCGACCGCATCCGCCTGTATGTCGTTGCTGTTGATCTCCAGCGCGTAGATCGCCTTCTTCACGGTTTCCGGCGTGATGCCGCGCTCCGCGTTGTAGGCGATCTGCTTGTTGCGCCGGCGCTCGGTCTCGTCGAGAGCCAGCCGCATTGAGTCGGTGATCTTGTCCGCGTACATGACGACATGCCCGTCGACGTTGCGCGCCGCGCGGCCGATGGTCTGAATGAACGAGCGGTAGGCGCGGAGGTAGCCCTCCTTGTCGGCGTCGAGGATGCCGATGAACGCGACCTCCGGGAGATCCAGGCCCTCGCGAAGCAGGTTGATGCCCACGACGACGTCGACCGCGCCCGTGCGTAGGTCGCGGAGGACGTCGATACGTTCCATCGCGTCGAGCTCCGAGTGCAGGTACCGCACCTTCACTCCGTACTCGCGGAGGTAGTCCGCGAGGTCTTCGGCGAAACGCTTGGTGAGCGTGGTCACGAGCGAGCGGTGACCGAGAACCGCTCGCCTCTTGACCTCGGCGAGCAGGTCGTCGATCTGGCCCGTGGTGGGCCGCACCTCGACGGTCGGATCGACCAGACCGGTCGGCCGCACCACCATTTCCACCGTGCGCTGCGACCGGCGAGTCTCGTACGGACCCGGCGTGGCGGAGACGTAGACGACGTTGCGCGCCCGCTCCTCCCATTCGTCAAAGCTCAAGGGCCGGTTGTCGAACGCACTGGGCAATCGGAAGCCGTACTCGACGAGCGCGGCCTTGCGCGAGCGGTCGCCGCCGAGCATGCCGCCGATCTGCGGCACGGCGACGTGCGACTCGTCGACGAAGATCAGCGTGTCGTCGGGTAGGAAATCCATCAGCGTGTAGGGCGCGTCGCCCGGCTGCCGGCGCGTGAGGTGCATCGAGTAGTTTTCGATCCCCGCGCACGTCCCGGTCTCGCGCATCATCTCGAGGTCGAAGTTGGTGCGCTGCCTCAACCGCTGAGCCTCGAGCAGCCGGCCGTGCTCCTCGAACCACTTGCAGCGCTCCTCGAGCTCGACCTCGATGTCGACCATCGCCAGGCGCAGCTTGTCCGCCGGAGTGACGTAGTGAGACGCCGGGAAGACGGTGAAATCGTTCCGCGCACCGAGGATCTCGCCGGTCACGGCGTCGAGCTCCTGGATCCGCTCGACCTCATCGCCGAAGAACTCCACTCGAAACACCTTCTCCTCGTTTGCCGGCACGAGGTCGACGACGTCCCCGCGCACCCTGAAGCGGAGCCGTGCCAGGTCGTAGTCGTTGCGCTCGTACAGCATCTCGGTGAGCTTGCGAAGAAACACCTCGCGGCGGATCGCTTGCCCCTTCTCGATGTGCAGCGATTCGCCCATGTAGTCCTCGACCGAGCCGACGCCGTAGATGCAGCTGATGCTGGCCACGACCAGGACGTCGCGCCGCGTGAGCAGCGCTTGGGTGGTCGAGTGCCGCATGCGGTCGATCTCCTCGTTCCGACTCGAATCTTTCTCGATGTAAGTGTCGGAACGCGCGATGTAGGCCTCGGGCTGGTAGTAGTCGTAGTAGCTGACGAAGTATTCGACCGCGTTGTCGGGGAGGAGCCGGCGGAACTCGGCGCACAGCTGGGCGGCCAGCGTCTTGTTGGGGCTGAGCACAAGCACGGGTCGCTGCAGCTGCTCGACGGCCCATGCCATGACGTTCGTCTTGCCGCTTCCGGTGACGCCCGCAAGGACTTGCTGGGTCAGCCCGGTGCGCACGCCGTCGACCAGCTGCTCGATGGCTTGAGGCTGGTCACCGGCCGGCTTGAAGGGTGCGTCGACACGAAAGCTGGAGGGCATTGGGGAACCTCAATTCTAAGGCGAACGGACGTTCGAGGGGCATCCCTTCCCCTTATGAGGGAGGGGAGGGTCGGGGTGCGGACGAGCGGCGGTCAGGGCAACGAGAGAATCATCGCTTCCACGATGGTCCCGGCTTTGATTCCCTGGTCTCCTGGCGGGATGCGCACGAGCGCATGCGCTCCCGCCAGCGACATCAGCCGCGATGAGGACTGGGAGCCCGTCGAGACGGCGACCAGGTCCCTTCCTTCACGGCGAAGCGTGACCCGCTGGTATTCCGTTCGATCGGCGGTGGCCCTCGCGTCGTAGCCCAGCCGGACCGGCAGAGTCGGCCGCTGCAGGCTCGCGAAACCCTGCATCTTGCGCAGGGCGGGGCGCACGAACACCTCGAACGTCACCAGCGAAGAAACGGGAAAGCCGGGCAACCCGAACGCCAGCTTTTCCCTCCCCCCCTCCGGGGGAGGGCTCGGGTGGGGGGACGCCGAAGCCCTGATCGTGGCGAAAGTAAACGGCTTCCCCGGCTTCAGCTTGACCCGGCCGACGTGCACCGTGCCGAGCGATTCGAGCAGAGGCTTGACCAGATCGTGCGTGCCGACCGAGACGCCTCCGGAGGTCACCAGCACGTCGGCTTGGGCGAGCGAATCGACGACGAGCCGGCGCAGCGAATCGGGCTGGTCTGGACCGATACCGAGCAGCCGGACTTCGGCGCCGGCCTCTCTCAGTGCCGCGAGAAGCGCCCATCGGTTGGAGTCGGGAATCTGTCCGCGCGCAGGCCTCTCGCCCACCTCGACGAGCTCGTCGCCGGTCGATAACACCGCCACGCGTGGGCGGCGCCGCACCGCCAGCTCGGCCAGGCCGAGCGCGGCCGCCAACCCCACCTCTGCCGAGCCGAGCTGCAGGCCGGCCGCGAGGACTCGTTCGCCTGCGCGCAAATCGGCGCCCGGTGCGTGGAAGTTCTGGCCCGGCTTGAGCTCGCCGGGGACCGTGACCACATCCCCATTCACCTCGACGTCTTCCAGCATGACGACGCAATCCGCTCCATCGGGCACGATTCCGCCGGTCAGGATGCGAATCGCCGTGCCCGCGATGACGGAGTCGTCGAAAGGTCGCCCTGCCGCCGACTCGCCGACCACCCGCAGCGACTTACCCGCGTCCGCGGCTCGAATCGCGTATCCGTCGACGGCGCTGGAAGGAAATGCCGGCAGCGAAGCCGAAGCGACGATGTCTTCCGCCAGCACACGACCCATAGAGTCGATCAGGCGCACGCCTTCGGTGCCCAGGACATGTGTGTGCTCAAGAACCAGCGTCGCGGCCGCGTGGGCATCGACCAGCGGGTAGGTGGAGACCCTCATTGATTCACCTCCCCGCTCGCCGGGGAGGTCGGGCCGTAGGCCCGGGTGGGGTCGTCCGACAGACGCTATTCGTAACGAAGAGCTCTGACCGGGTCCTGGCGGGCGGCGCGCAAAGCAGGGAGCATGCCGCTGACGGTGCTCAGCAAGACAGCCAGCACCAGGCCGGCCGCGACCACGCCGAAGTCGGTGCGGAAGACGTCGAAGTTGTTGCTCGTCACCGATTGCGTGATGCGGTCGACCACCGCGTTGCCCAGTCGTCCCAGCCCGATGGCGATGAGGATCCCGACGAGGCCACCCGCGAGTCCGATGACAGCGGCCTCGGCGACGAAGATGAGCAGGACGTCACGCCTTCGCGCGCCGAGAGCCTTCAGGACGCCAATTTCCTTCGTACGCTCGAGGACCGCCGTGTACATCGTGTTGGCGATGCCGAGGCAGGCCAGGAGCAAGGCCACCAGCGCAAGCCCCAGCAGCGCCACACGCATCTTTCCCAGCAGGTCCTCGAAATTTCGGAACTGGTCGCCGAACGTCTGCGCCTGGAATCCGAGCGCCTCGACCCGCTGGCGCAGGCCCTCGACGGCAAGTCCCGAATCGGCCAGCAGAGTGATGGTCGAATACTCGCCCCCTGTCCAACGGTTGGCCCGTGCGAGCTGCTCCCAGTAATCCCGGACCGTCGCGTAGGGGCCCATGCCACCGGGAGCCCCCGCCGGCATCGCGTTGCCCGACACGATGCCAACGACGAGGAGCTTCAGGTGCAGAGACTGCGTGACTGGATTACGCGTCACCCCGGGGACCAGCAGCGCCCCGTATACGGCGCTGTAGTCGACCTGCGTGCCGATCGCGCCGCGCGCAGAGAGGAATCCGAGGGCGGTGGCTTCGCTGTCGCTGAGCAGCACCTCTTTGGCGGCGTCCGAGCGCGGCAGCCGGCCGGCGCTGAGCACCGGCATTCCGCTCGACGAACGAAGAGGGGGAAGCGAGACCAGGGCGCCGGAGGGCGGCGCTGCCGGCGTGGCGCCCGCCGATCCCGCGGGCGTTCCGGTCGTGAAGGTTCCGCTCATCGCGATCTCGCCCCACGCGGCGCGGACGTGACGTTGCGCCGCGAGCGTCGCCAGGGTGCCGGCGTCGAAGGCGGCTGTCCTGGAGTCGGAGGGAGGGTAGACGGCAACCTGGTGCACCTGGCTCGTCGCAAGCGCCGGGGCGCTGAGCGCGCCCTGCAGCCCACCCGCGAGCGCGACGATCAAGCTCATCGCCGCGATGCCGATGGCGACTCCCGTCGTCGTCAGCGCGGTCCGCAGAGGTCGCCGGCCCGCGCTGCCCAGGCCGACCTTCAACGTATCGCGCCAGTGCAGGCGAGGCGCAGGATCGACCGGCTCCTGCTTGCGCACGGTGGGATTGCCCGCTTCGAGCTCGATCGCCCGGCCGTCGATCATCCTCACCACCCGGCGGGCATGCCGGGCGACCTCCGGGTCATGGGTCACGAGAACGACGGTCGCCCCGCGCCGGTTGAGGTCTTCGAGCAGCTTCAGTACGCCCTCGCCCGCCGTCGAGTCGAGGCTGCCGGTCGGCTCGTCGGCGAGGATGAGGCCGGGGCGATTGGCGAGCGCGCGGGCCACGGCCACCTTCTGCTGCTCACCGCCTGACAGCAGGCGGGCACGGGTGCTGGCCCGATGCTCCAGTCCCACCAGCGCGAGCAGGTGGCGCGCCCGCCGACGCCGCTCCTCGAGCTCCACCCCAGCCAGCGTCAGCGGCAAGGCGACGTTGTCCTCGACGGTCATGGAAGGGATCAGGTTGAAGGTCTGGAAGATCGTGCTCACACGCTGGAGCCGGTAGTCGGCGAGGTCCTGATCGGAGAGCTCTCCAAGGGGAAGCCCGGCCCCGTAGACGTGCCCGCTGGTGGGCCGGTCGAGGCCGCCCATCAGCGACAGCAAGGTGGTCTTGCCACAGCCTGAGGGACCGACGACCGAGACGAACTCGCAAGGCCCGATCTCCAGCGAAACGTTCCTCAGCGCGCTCACGTGCGTCTCGTCCTTGCCGCCGAATTCGCGCGAGACCGAATCAAGCCGCAGGCCGACCGCCTGGCCGAGGAGATCTTTGAAATCGTCCCGCTCGACGACCGGCGCCGGCACCAACACCGCCTGGATCACAGCAGGCTCCGGTTCGGGCAATAAGGCGACCGTGACGACCGCCTCAGGAACGGATGCCGTCTCGGCGGCGTTCCCGTTGGCCGCCGTCACCTCCGCGGCGGCGGCTTCGCGGCGCGCGCGACGGCGGCGGCGCTTCTTGGTGCCGCTGGAATCGCCGCGATCTTCGGCTAGTGTGGCCACCCCACCCCTGAGTCTAAGTGCTCGCTTAACGGCTAGCGTGCCTCCTGGACCACCTGGTCCAGGAGCCACTTCAGGTACGCGGGCGAGCCGCCCTCGACGGCGACCTGAAGGATCTCGGGCAGCTCGTATTCGTGGTGACTGCGGACGTACTCTTGGCAGGCGGCAGCCCTCGACTCGACGGTCTTCACGAGGAGAAGCGCTTCGTGCTCGCGCTTCAGCTGGCCCTCCCAGTAATAGATCGAGTGCACGGTCGGCACGACGGAACAGCAGCCGGCAAGACGCTCGACCACCAGCGCCTCACCCAGCCGCTCGGCGTCGTCACGACCACCGGTCGTGACCATGATCAGAACGGCGCTGTCACCCATCAGGTGACTAATTGTCGGCTTTTCTGGGCCGGTCCAGCCAAACCATCCCCGCCACCAGGGCGATGCCACCGAGCAATAGGCCGCCGATCACATCCGACTCCCAATGGACGTCGAGGTATAGGCGGTCGAAGGCCATGAGGACGATGATCACGATGGCCACCGGGATGGCGAGCGAACGCACCACGGGTGATGACGCCAGGCGCCGGACGACAAACGCCAGCAGCCCGTACGCGACGACGGTGCGCACCATGTGGCCGCTCGGAAAGCTGTTACCCAGGCCATTGCTGGCCAGCAGGTCGGTCAGGCTCGGACCGTCGCGCTGCGAGAGCGAGCGCGGCGGCCCCGGGTGAAACAGCAAGGTCTTGTAGAGCACTTCGAGCACGTCGGCGCCGACGAAAGCGACGACGACCAGCACATCGGCGCCGAAGCCGCCGCGCCATAGGTAGATGAACAGCGCCAGCATCAGGATGGTCGTGAGCTCGAGCCCGCCCAGCTCTGCGATCAGCTGGAACAGCGTGTGGAGTGAGTCCTGCCAGATGCTGTGCATCGCCTGCGCGACCCGGTGGTCGAGCGTGGTGAACATTCCCGCGGTGATCGCCATCGTCATCGCGACGAACGCGACCGAGAGCGCGACGATCGCTGCGAGACGCTGGGTCAGAGCCACGGGAGGGCCTATGCCGGGCCTCTACCGCTGGCAACGGCGGCAGAAGACGGTGCTGCGTCCGGCGATGCGGATCATCGTGAGCGGCCGCCCACAGGTGAAGCAGGGCTCGCCCCCGCGGCCGTAGACGAGGAGCTTCTCCTGCTGGCCTCCAATCTCGCCCCACGCGTCGCGATACGTATCGACGGAGCTGCCCCGGTTCGCGATCGCGGTCTCGAGCGAGTCGCGCAGCGACTCGTGCAGCCGCTGAACCGACTTGCGGCTGAGGCTGCCGGCACGGCGGTCTGGCCGGAGCCTTGCACGGTGGAGCGACTCGTCCGCGTAGATGTTGCCGACGCCCGCGATCGCCGCCTGGTCGAGGAGCACCGCCTTCAGCGCGGTCCGGCGCTTACGAAGCCTTAGATAGAGCTCTTCGGCGGCAAACCCTGGGTCGATGGGTTCCGGACCGAGCCGCGGCAACTTCTTTGACGCAAGCAGCGATTCCTCAGTGCCGAGCAGCAGGCGTCCGAAGCGTCGAGGGTCGCGATAGCGTAAGTGGCGGCCGTCATCGAGCACGAAGACAGCGTGCGTGTGTGGCTCCAGAGTTTTCACTGCGTCGACGAGCCGCAGCTGCCCCGTCATTCCGAGGTGAACCACGAGGAGGAGCTCCCTCTCGAGGTCGATGAGGATGTACTTCCCGCGCCTTCTCACGGACGCGATGCGCATGCCGGCCACGGAGTCGATGAAAAGCTCGGGCTCGGGATGCCGGACGATGGTCGGGAACCTCAGCTCGCAGCGCACGATGGTGCGGCCGGTCAGGTGCGGCCGTAGGTCCGCGACGATCGTCTCCACTTCTGGTAATTCAGGCATAAATACCCTCCTCCCTCCGGGAAGAGGTCTGGAGGGAGGAGGGAGTGCTCGTCATGCACGCACCACAGCCAGGTTCTTCATGTCCGCCCAGTTGGGGCCGACCTTCGTCTCGACCTCGATCCCCGTCTCGAGCTCATATGCTCCAGTCATGATGCGCGGCACCTTTTCCGCGAACTGATCCACCTCTGACTCCGGCACTTCGAACAGCAGCTCGTCGTGGACCTGCAGCAGCATCCGGCCCTCGATGTGGTCCGCTTCGATTTCCCGCTGCAGGCGCACCATCGCGATCTTGATGATGTCCGCGGCGAGCGACTGCATCGGGAAGTTGATCGCCATCCTCTCGGCTGCACTGCGCAGCTGAAAGTTGGGCGAACGCAGGTCCGGGATTGCCCGGCGACGGCCGGTCGCGCTCACCACAAAACCCTCCTCGCGGGCCTTGCGTCTCACCTCGTCGAGGTACTCCTTGAGACGCGAGTACGTTGACCAGTACTGCGCGAGGAACTCGCGCGCCACGTCCCCCGTGATAGCCAGCTGCTGCGAGAGCCCGTATTCGCCCTGGCCGTAGATGGAGCCGAAATTCGCCACCTTGGCGAGCCTTCGCTGACTGGCATCCACAGACTCGATCGGGATCTTGAAGACCGCGGCCGCAGTCGCGGTGTGAATGTCCTGGCCCGCGGCGAACGCGCCGAGGAGCTTAGGGTCCCCGCTCAGGTGCGCGGCGATGCGCAGCTCGATCTGCGAGTAGTCGGCCGAGACCATGACGTGGTCCGGCCGCCCAGCCCTGAACGCGCGGCGTATGCGCTGTCCGAGCTCGGTCCTGATGGGGATGTTCATCAGGTTCGGGTTGGAGGACGAGAGCCGCCCGGTCGCGGTGCTCGCCTGGCCAAATGACGTGTGGACGCGACCGCTCAGAGGGTCGACCAGCTGCGGCAGCGCATCGACATACGTCGACTTGAGCTTGGACAGCTGCCGGTGCTCGAGGATCAGGCCGACGATCGGGTGCTTTTCGCGTAGCCCCTCGAGCGTGTCCGCATCGGTCGAGTAGCCGGTCTTCGTCCGCTTGCCGACCGGCAGGCGGAGGTCCTCGAACAAGACCTTCGCGAGCTGCTGTGGCGCGTTGAGGTTGAACTTCTGGCCCGCGACCTGCTCGACCTCTGATTCGATCGCGGCCAGCTGCGCGCCGAGCTCATCCTGCATGTCCTTGAGATAGGGCACGTCGATCGCAATACCCTCCGACTCCATGTCGGCGAGCACGCCTGCGAGCGGCAGCTCGATCTCGTGGAAGAGGTAGTCGACCCCAAGGTTCCGCATCTCGGCCTCCAGCCGCGGCCTCAGGTTGAGGATGACCTCCGCGCGCCGCGCCGCAAACTCCGCCGCCTCGCCCACGGGGACGTCTGCCGGTTTGCGTGCGGCGCGTCCGGTTCCCAACAGCTGCTCGGTGCTGACCAGGTTGATCTCCAGGAACTCTCGAGCGAGGTCTTCGAGCCGCGGGTCGCGCGAGCCCGCGCCCAGGAGGTATGCAGCGAGAAAGGTGCTGAACGCCCACTGCCGCTTTCCACCGCCGAGCGAGCGCAACGCAAGCTCGGTCTCCTTGGCGTCATGGCCGCAGATGGGCCGCCCCGAAAGCGTGCTCGCGACCGCGTCCATCGCGTCCGGCGCCGCGACGTAAAAGGTGTGCTTGCCAGTCGACACGCCGAGTCCACAGACTCGCGTCGCCCGGCCGGCGCCATCGTTGAACGCAAACACGCCGACGTCGGTGGCTCCATCGAGCAGGCTCGCGGCCTCTGTTGGATCCTCGACCACCATCAAGCCCGCCGGCATTGGCGCGGCTTCGAACGCGAGGCTGGGCTGGACGGGCACCTGGTCGGGCGGCGGAAAGCGGCTCAACAGCTGCCTGAACTCGAACCGGTCGAACACGAGCCGGACCTTCTCGTAGTCGTATCGCGTCCAGCGGGCACGCTCGAGCTCCAGCTCGACAGGCACGTCACGCACGATCGTGACCATGCGTTTGCCCAGCCGAACCTGATCTGCGTGCGCCTTGATCGACGTCTTGAGCCGCCCGTCTGGCAGCTCATCGACCCGTTCGAGCAGCGCCTCGACGGTGCCGAAGTCCTGCACCAGCTTGGCGGCAGTCTTGTCGCCGACGCCGGGAACGCCGGGGATGTTGTCGGACGTGTCACCGCGCAGGGCCTTGAAATCGATCAGCTGCACCGGCTCGAAGCCGTAGCGCTGCCGCACCTGGTCAGGCCCGTATAAGAATGTGTCGGTGATGCCACGCCTGGGCACGAGCGCCTCGACCGACTCTGTGACCAGCTGCAGGCAGTCGAGGTCGCCGGACACGATCGTGACCGCGTGCCCTCGCTCTTCTGCGATGCGCGACAGCGTGCCGATAACGTCGTCCGCCTCGAAACCTTCGATGCCGTAGACCGGAATCGAAAAGGCCTGCAGCAGCTCTCGCACTTTCTCGATCTGCGGCCGCAGGTCGTCAGGCATGGCGCGCCTTCCTGCCTTGTACTCCAGGTACTCCTTCGAGCGAAACGTTGGTGCGCCGACGTCGAAAGCTGCGATCGCGTACTCGGGGCGCGAGGCGAGGACGATGGCCAGCATCGACGTGAATCCATAGACCGCGTTGGTCACCTGGCCGTCGGACGTGCTCATCGGAGGCAGCGCAAAGAACGCTCGGTAGATGAGGCTGTGGGCGTCGATCAGAACCAGCCGCCCCCGCTTACCCTTCGCCACTAGACTGTCACTGATCGATTCTACGGGGGGGCTTTAGCTTCAAATAGCAGGGGACGCCGAGGCTCGAAAGGTAGAATGGACCCGAGGATGAAAAACCTCATCGAGGTCTCAGTCGACAGCATCCGGATACACATGCCGACCGCCCAACACCTGGTGATCCTCAAAGAGAAGGAGGCCGATCGGTACCTCCCGATCTGGATCGGCTCATCCGAGGCCCAGGCGATTGCGACCAAGATTTCGGGCAACCCACTCGGCCGCCCCCTCACCCACGACCTCATGGCGACCGCGTTCGGCGACCTTGGGATCAGCGTCAAGCGCATCGTCGTCACGCGGCTCGCGGACCAGGTGTTCTATGCCCGGCTCTACGTCAAGCAGAACGGACGCGACCTCGACTTCGACGCCCGCCCCTCCGACGCCATTGCCCTTGCCGTGCGTGTCGAATGCCCGATCTTCGTCGCCACCGAGGTCATGGAGACAGCTGGCATCATCCCCGACGCTGATGAGGAGGCCGGCGAGAAGGACAAGTTGGAAACGCCCGTCGACGAGGCACGGCTCGCGGTCTTCCGCGACTTCGTGAACAGCCTCGACCTGCCGGAGCTTCCCGACGAGCCGGGCGCGAAAGACGAGCCCGGCGCGCAGGACAAGCCCGGCGGCCGTCCCGGCCGAGGCTGAGCCGCTGCCGCTCACAGGAGGCGACGCCGACCTAGGCTTACGCATTCTCGTCGCTCTCATCCTCGGCCTGGCCCTTGGGACAGAACGAGAATTCCACGGTCATCCGGCCGGGATCAAGACGATGGCCCTGATCTCGGTCGGAGCATGCATGTTCACCGGCCTCGGACTCCAGCCGGAGTTCGGAACCCGTGTTGACCCCACCCGCATCGCCGCTCAGATCGTCACCGGGGTCGGGTTCCTGGGGGCTGGGGCGATCCTGCGGCAAGGCGGCGACGTGCACGGGCTGACCACCGCGGCGTCGATCTGGGTGGCCGCGTCGCTGGGCATGGCCGTCGGATTCGGGTACTACGCGATCGCCACATTCACGACCTTTCTTGTCATCGTGATGTTGGTGGCGCTAAGGCCGATTGAGAACCGATTCTTCCGGGGACGCAGGAACCGGCGTTCCGACGACCCGCCCAACATCGACCTGTCCGATCCATGAACAAGCGATCCGTCGCCATCGTCACCGATTCAACAGCGGACCTGCCGCCCGACCTGGCCAGGTCCCGCGCAATCACCGTGGTCCCCCTGACGCTTAACTTCGACGGGAAGACGCTGCTTGATGGCGTGGACATCCGGCCGGACGAGTTCTATCGCCGGCTGCCTTCGGTCACCACGCATCCGACGACGTCGCAGCCCTCACCAGGACGCTTCGCGGAGGCTTACACGTCGCTCCTGGCCGACCACGAAGCCGTCGTGTCGATCCACATCTCGGAGAAGCTGAGCGGGACGTACGCGTCAGCGCGCCAGGCGGCGGACATGACCGATCCCAAGCGCGTGCGTGTGGTCGACTCGGAACTCGTGTCGATGTCACTCGGGCTCGTCACATTGGTCGCATCGGCGCTCGCGTCGAGCGGAGCAGACGCTGAGGCGATCGAAGCCAAGATGATCGACATGAGACCCCACGTCCAGACCTATTTCTCGGTGGCCACGCTGGAGTTCTTGCGGCGCGGCGGACGGATCGGTCGCGCCAGCGCGCTCCTCGGCTCGGTGCTGCAGGTCAAGCCAGTCCTGTGCATCCGTGACGGCCTGGTCACACCGCTGGAGCGCGTTCGCACGTTCGAGCGCGCGCTCAACCGGATCGTCGAGCTCGCCCGCGAGGTCGATCGCGGCCAGGGTGTCTGCGTGATCGTCGGCCACGCGGGTGCCGGGGCAGATGCAGAGAGGATCGGCCGCGAGCTGGAGCCGATCGCCGAAACCTTGATGATCCAGCCGCTCGGGCCGGTCGTCGGAGCTCACGCGGGACCGGGCGTGGTGGGTGTCGGCTGCTACCCCGCGGAGCTCTTCGGGCTCGGCATCAAGCCGGCGTCCAGCGCACGGACACGGGCGTGACCGACTTCCTCACCCGATCGTCCACGGCCAACGCCTGCAGGTGGGCCAGAGCCTCCTGGAGGGCCAGCCGCTTCTCATAGAGATTCTGGCGCGGACCCCACAGCTCGACCGCGACCTCCCACCCCGTCTGTTTGCCGCGCCCGACAATCTCCACGATCTGATCCAGCCTCCGCCGGTGGTGTGCCTCCAGCACCTTGACTCGAGCGGAGGCGCCGGTGAACGGGCGGCCGTGCGAGGGCAGGATCAGGTCGGGTTCATAGTCGGCCAGCCGGCGCAGGCCATCCAGGTATTCGTGGAGCGGGTCGGGTGTGCTCTGCGGGTGCAGGCCGATGTTGGGCGAGAGCTCAGGCAGCATGTGATCGCCCGCGAAGAGCAGCCTCTCTTGCCGGTCGTAGAGACAGATGTGGCCGGGTGAGTGCCCAGGCGTCCATTCAACGCGCAGATTCCTGCGACCCATCTGAAGCGACTCCGCACCGTCCAGCTGAACCGACGGCTCCGCTGTCTTCACCACCTGGCTCAGCGCGCGCTGTGAATTGCTAAGCACCTCCGCGTCGTCGGCCGGCACCCCGTTGACCACCAGGTACTTGCGGACCTCATTGACCAGGTGCTCGAGCTCCACATACCTGGGATGGACGAGCGGCACCTCCAGGCGGTGGATGTACAGGTCCGCCAGCCCTTCGCCGGCGAATATCCCGGCGGCGCCGTAGTGGTCAGGGTGAATGTGAGTTACGACGAGTCGACGCAGCCGCTTCGCACCGAGGTGAGCGATCGCCTGCTTGATTTCGTCGACCGATTCCTCGGAGTTCATCCCGCAATCCAGGAGATCTGCCTCGTTCCCGTCGGCGAACAGGAACACGTTGACGAGCCCGTCTTCGAATGGAATCGGCAGCCGTAGCTCGAAAACGCCCGCCGCCACCTCGGTCAGACCGCCCTCTGTCAACACCCCGCATTGTCGCGGACTAACATGGATCGAGTTACCTCGGCCGATTGCTCAGGAGGAGCGAATGTCTGAAGTCCAGCTGTCACCAGACCAGATCGTCGAGGCGCTGCCCAAGTACATCATCCCGGAGAAGGCCGGCAGCACCAAGGCGACCATCCAGTTCGACCTGTCCGGCGATGCAGGCGGCAAGTGGTGGGTGAAGATCCACGACGGCGTGGCCGAATCCGGCAAGGGCGAATCTCCCGAGGCCGCGAGCCTCACCCTGCTCGCCGACGCGGGCGACTGGGTGAAGATCATGACGGGCCAGCTCGATGGGACCGCCGCGTTCATGCAGGGCAAGCTCAAGATCAAGGGCGACATGGGGCTCGCGATCAAGATGCAGTCCCTCTTCAAGAGACCGAGCTAAGGACTCCTCTCGGCGTGGTGGAGCGGTAGGCCGGATTTACTCCGGCCGTCCCCTACGCCGCCTACATGGCACAAGCGTGGTGGCTGCGTCAGCCCATTCGATTGATCCGATCCCGGGAAGGAGAGCAGGGCCGCTTTGACCGCGGTAGTGAGATCAGCTAACGAGCGGCCGTTGAGCGGTCCGATGAGAGGGAAACGAGCCGGTTCCCTCTCATAACTAGACGCTGAACTTCCAGGTGTCCAGTCGGGTGGACATCTGTGCCTCGAGGTCCAGGTTTCCTTGTCCTGAATGCAGGGCCATGATCACAACGTGGCTCGGCGTCAGCGCGATGCGGCGCCCGTCGGCAAGCTTCGCGGCCTCCACAGCATTACCCCACGTGATGGGCTGGCCGGTCGGCACCGCCGTCAGGTTCGTCTGCTCCCAGGCATCGAGGTTAGATGAGCTGCCCCGCTCGTAGGTCGAGATGATCATGAAGGCGAACAGGCCGGCGTCGGGCGAGCAGCTCGGGGCAGCTGATGTGCCGGGGGCGGGGGACACACAAGGAACGTCGGTGATGTCGAACGTAAGCTCCAAGCCGGTAGGGTTCGGACTCTGGCTGCCCTGCGACCTTTCCTGGTACTTCCAGGTGCCTGGATAGCAGAAACCCCAGCCGGCCTGGAAGTCCTCGAAGCCATGGTCTCCAGCTGCACACTTGAGATCGGCGCCGATCTGCGCTACGCTCGGCACCGGCCGCGTGGTCGATCCCGTCTGGCAACCGGCGAGCGCTACCAACGCAACGAAAGCGGCAAGAGTCTTGACAGGGGATGGCAGCGGGGACGGCATCAGGCGACTAATTGTGCGCGACCGGGTACGCGCCTCGATGCGTGCGTCGTGTCTGACGAATCCAAACGTCGCCTGGCCCACAAGTCAGCTTGGAGGGGTTTGTCAATGGCAACTCGTAAGCGACCTGAGAATGCTCCTGAGGAGAGACTCGAGGCCGACAGGCGCCAGCTCGAGCTCCTGGCCGCGCAGTGCGGCGAGGAGGCGGGGCTTCACCGGCCGTTGAACGACGTCGTGGGCGGCGTGATCACCGGCATTCCCGAGGACATCGACCTGGCCCAGGCGCTGTCGGACCGCCAGACGACCGACATCCTGGTCCACCTGCTCGACCAGAACCGTGAGCAGGTGGAGAGGGCCCTCGAGCGCCTGCGCGAAGGCGCCTACGGCATCTGCGAAGGTTGCGGCCGGCGAATCCCTTCGGAGCGACTGAACTTCCAGCCGGCGGCCACGCGGTGCGTCGAGTGCCAGTCCCAATGGGACCGGCTTAACGGGCGAACCGCGTAGGTCTTGCCCTTGCGATGCCCCGTCTCCCCTCGGGGAGAGGGTCGGGGATGCAGAGGCTTAGGCTCGCTTAGCCGCTCTTAGAAATGCCGCGGCACCCAGCGCCAGGCCCACCACGACCATGACGCCCCCGATCCAGAACCAGTGGACGTCACCGGTCATGACGCTGCCTGGGATGTAACCAAGCCCCTGCCCCGCGAAGACCGTGCCTGCGAGCAGGATCAGCACACCGACGACGCCGATGGCAACTCTCACAGACTGGTGGTACCAGTCACGGTTACGCGAGGCTCCCGTAGACGACCGCTTTCTCCTCCGTGTACTGGAGATAGGCCTCCACGCCGTGCTCCTTTCCGAAGCCCGACTGCTTGGTCCCCCCGAAAGGCAGCTCGTCGTGCGCGATCATCGCCGCGTTCACCCACGTATACCCGGCTTCCAGCTCCTGGACCGCTCGGTGCGCAGACGACATGCTGCTGGTCCAGATCGAGGAGCCCAGCCCGAACTGCGAGTCGTTGGCGAGCCGGATTCCCTCATCGAGGTCTTTGATCTTGCGCACCGGGAGGGCCGGCCCGAAGACCTCCTCAGCCCACATCCTGGCGCCGTCAGGGACGTTCTCGAGGATCGTCGGCTCGATGAACCATCCCTTGTCGTAGCTCTCCCCCTTCGGCCGCCCCCCGCCGAACACCGCTCGTGCGCCGCGCTGAATCGCGTCCTTCACCTGTGCCTCGACCTCGGCGCGCTGCGTCTCGGTGTGCATCGGTCCCATGCGGCTTTCCTTTTCGAGACCGTTGCCCGGCTTCAGCTTGGAGGCCCGCGCCACAAGCTTTTCCAGGAGCGCGTCGTAAACGCCCTCCTGGACGTACAGGCGCTTGACTGCAAGACATGCCTGGCCGCAGTTGAAGAAGCGCCCGGTGGAAATCGCCTTCGCCGCCGCCTCGATGTCCGCGTCGTCGAGGACGATGCAGGGATCGCTGCCGCCCAGCTCGAGGGTGATCTTCTTCAGATGCTCGGCCGCCTTCACCATCACCCTTCTACCTGTCGGTGTCGAGCCCGTGAGCGCGATCTTGCGGATGAGCGGGTGCTCGACGATCGCTTCGCCGGTCGCCTGGCCGAGCACGACGTTGACGACGCCCTCGGGTAGGCCGCCCTCGATGAGCGCCTCGATGCAGGCGAGTGTCGAGAGCGGCGTCGTGCTGGCGGGCTTGAGGACCACCGTGTTCCCCGCAGCGATCGCGGGGGCCACCTTGTTCGCGGCGAGAGTCAGCGGAAAGTTCCACGGCACGATCGCGCCGCACACGCCGATGGGCCTGCGGACGATCAGTCCGTAGGTGGTCGTGTCCGGCAGAGCCACGTGCGCGCCGTGGATCTTGTCCGCCAGGTCGGCGAACCAAGCGATGTTCTCGCCGAAACGCTGCGCTTCGATCCGCGACTCGAGAATGGTCTTGCCTTGCTCCTTGGTCAGGATGGGAGCGATCTCCTCTACCTTCTGGAGCATGTGATGCGCGGCCTTGTGCAGGATTTCCGCCCGCTTGTTGTGCGGCAGCTTGGACCAGCTCACGAAGGCCTTCGCCGCGGCCTGCGCCGCCCTGTCGACGTCCGCCGGGCCGCCGGCAGGGACCTCGTCGACGACTTCGCCAGTGGCCGGGTTGCGGACCTCATACGTCTTGCCGGACGCGGCCTTGGTTCTGTCGCCTTCGATGATCATCGTCGCCATTCGTAGGGCACCCCTCTTCGGTTGGATTCAGTCAGTGCTTCAATTATCGGCGTCGGAAGAACCGGGGGTTGGAGGGCTGAGGGATGCCAGTCAGGTTGGAGAAGGAAGGCGCAGTCGGAATCCTCGTCCTGGACCGTCCCCCGGCCAACAGTTACGACTACCCGTTCCTTCGCTCTTTCGCCGGCGCGGTGGACGATGCTCGGAACGACGCGGACATCAACGCGGTCGTGGTGGCCAGCGCGTCCGAGAAGTTCTTCTCAGCGGGCGCCGACGTTGGTGGTTTCGCTGCCGGCACGGCCCGCTCGCGGTTCATGACTGCGCTCATGGCGCACGAGGCGTTTCGGAAAATGGAGAACACGCCCCTGGTCTTCATCGCTGCCATCACCGGCCACTGCCTGGGCGGCGGCTTCGAGCTCGCCCTGGCGTGCGACCTTCGCTTTGCTTCCGAGGGCACCTACCAGATTGGTCTGCCCGAGGTGAACCTCGGTCTGTTTCCCGGCTCTGGCGGCACCCAGCGCCTGCCCAGGCTGGTGGGGTTGTCGAAAGGCATCGACCTGATCGCCAACGCCACGACCATGAGTCCCGCGCAGGCCAAGGAGCTCGGGCTTGTGGACAGGCTCTTCCCCGACGCGGCGGCGTGCCGGTCCGGCGCCATCGAATATGCCGCCAAGCTGGCGGCCGGTCCAAGCGTCGCCATCGGCCACGCCAAGCTCGCGATCACCCAGGGCTACGGGGCTCCCCTCGACCTCGGGCTGGCGATCGAGCGCGAGGCGATCAGCCGCGTGTTCGTCTCGGCCGATGCGGATGAAGGCATCAAAGCGTTCGGAGAGAAGCGCAAGCCTGACTTCAAGGGTGAGTAGTGGTAGGCTCTCGCCTGCGAATCAAATCAGGAGGTGGCGTTCGAATGACTGAGCTTGAAATGACCGTTTCCCGGCCGTCGGCCGCCTCCGGAGTCAGCTTCTAGGCAATCCTCCGCCGGGCGGACCGATACCGCCCATCCGTCTTGCCCGGAGGATCTCGCGTTGTCAATCCATTTCAATCACCAGCTCGCCGTGCTGGGCTGGGATTCCTACTTCGACGAAAAGTTCAAACGCCTCGCCTCGGACGGAGGTGTCCCCGCGCGTGTCATCGCCGACTACGGCGCGGAGTACCTGGTCCATGACGGTGCCGGCACGAGCCGAGCCTGCGTTGGACGGCACCTGCGCAACGACGGGTTCACGATGCCGGCGGTCGGTGACTGGGTTGCGGTGCTCAAGCGAGCGCCCCTCAACGCGATCCTTGGCGTCGTCGATCGGCGAACAGTGTTCTCCCGTAAGGTCGCCTCGGTCGAGACTCGTGAACAGGTCCTGGCCGCGAACGTCGACGTCGCGTTCGTCGTGGCGGCCGCGACGGACGTCAATCTCCGGCGCATCGAGCGTTATCTCACCATCGCCTGGCAGAGCGGCGCCGTGCCGGTCGTCCTGCTGACCAAGGCGGACGTCGCCGATTCGCCTGACGACCTGCGTGCGCAGCTCGAAGCCGTCTCGATGGGAACTCCCGTCGTCGTCACGAGCAGCGTGACCGGTGACGGCGTCGACGAGATCGTGCGGGAGCTGCAGCCGGCGCGCACCGGCGTTCTTCTCGGACCATCCGGCGCAGGCAAGTCGACCTTGATCAATCGGATCGTCGGCACGGAACTCATGCGCACGCGAGTGATCCACCGCTCCGGCGAAGGCCGGCACGTGACGAGCCACCGCCAGCTGGTGCAGCTGCCCGAAGGCGGAATGATCATCGACACCCCCGGACTGCGCGAGGCGCAGTTGTGGGAGGGCGAAGAGGCCCTGGGCAACATCTTCGAGGACATCGAACTACTGGCGCTTCGGTGCCGGTTCAGCGATTGCGCTCACGTCACCGAGCCGGGTTGCGCGATCAAGGCTGCGCTCGCCGATGGCGGCCTCGACTCCGCACGCTTCCAGAGCTACCGCAAGCTGCAGGGCGAGCTGCGCGCCGTCGCCGCGAAGACCGACGCGCGCATCCGATCCGAGGAGCGCAAGAAGTGGAAGCAGATTGCGATCGCCGCCAAGGTCCGCACCCGGCCGTGAAGTAGCTCAGGGGTCCCCGCGAACTCACGGCGCAGCCTCCGAGTTCGTGGGGTAGAAAGAGCCTGGCTTTTGGCCAGGCCCTCTCAGGGGGAGGAGGCTATTTGGTGGTCGTCGCTCGGTGGTGAATCCCGTCCCAGAACGGGACGTAGCCCTTCGAGATCCGGCCGATCACCTTGCCCGCCTGCGCCTGCGTGATCACCTTGTGATCGACGAGCGCGGCCAGGCGCGGCTTTACGCTGGCGATGAGCTTCGTCTCGAACTGCTCCTTGGTCATGCCCTTGTCCCTGGCAAGGTCGGACACCTTCTGGCCTTTCCTCAAGTCGTCGCGCAACGTCTTGGGCGAGATCCCAAGCACGTCGGCGTCGGACACGAAGACGGCCCTGAAGATGGCGCGCCGGTCTGCTCGCTGGTCGGTCGCGGGCGCTTTGGTGGTCGCGGAAGGGCTCGGGCTCGGCGTTGGGCTCGCGGCCTGAGCCAGGCCGCCGGCCAAACCCAGGCTCAACAGGGCGGCGGCGCCCGCCGCACTCACGGTTTTGACTGCGACGGCTGCAAACGGGATCATCGCGTACACCTCTCTTCTTTTGATCGACCCGTTGCTTGGGTCGAGGATCACGATGAGGCGGCGCTGTCAGACGCTGGTTGCGGCGCGATCAGCCTTTTGTAATCGCTGGGGGGAACTGGGAAGAGCGAGTGAGGCGGCGCTTGGGTGGGTGTTCAGCGGGATGCCCTGGTCCAGAAGCCGTCAGGGTCGAATCGGCGGATCGCGGCCAGCTCAGATTTGTTTGGCGGCCGAGTCCCCGCGACATGATCGGCGACCTTCAGGTCCCACCCAGTCTCGGCCCGGACTTCATCCACGGTGTGGCCCGGATGAACAGAAGCGAGGTAGGCCTCTCCCCCCTCCTCTGGAAAACGGAGCACGCACAGGGTCGTGATGATCGCCACCGGCCCGCCGCCGAGGAGGCCGTTCCGGACGCGCCAGCCGGGCATCCCGTCGCCGTAGCCCGGCGAGGTGACGAATGACACTCGGTCGACCAGGCGGCGCCGCTCGTGGCTCATCAAGGTGACCCAGCGGCGGCTGAGGATCGCGATGTCGGCACCGCCCCCGCTTCCGGGCAGCTTCACCGTAGGCCGGCTGGGCGGACCGATGTACGACGTGTTCAGGTTGCCAAAACGGTCGACCTCCGCCCCACCGATGAACCCGAGGTCGACGTGGCCTTGCGCCATCAGAGCCATCGCGTTCGACATCCGGGTCGCCCAGAGCGCGCCGGCAACATTCGGCGGGTCGCCCATCGTGCCCAGGAATGCCGCCGCGGGCTGGTCGCGCATGAGGCCCACCTCGAACAGTCCGCGAGCGCTGGGGGCGTGGGTGTTGCGCGCGACGGCATAGGCGAGGATCGGCAGCCGCATGCCGACGAAAACCAGGTCTCCGTCGCGGATCTCGCGCGAGGCCACGGCAACCATCAGCTCCTGAGGCGTGTAGCTACTCGTCGCCATAATCCACCGGCTCGGACAGGCGATGCCGAGAGATGCGGACCGAAGCCGCGTCGATCCGGCTCATGTACGTGGCGCGGTCCGGGACCCTCATCACCCACCGGTCGAGCCATTCGCCGTAGCCGCCGACGGAGCGCGACTGCTCAGCGTAATCACGATAGAAGGCATGGTCCCGCTTGAAGTAACCCTGCACGGGTGATGGATGGGCACCGCCCGGCTCGTGCACGACCGCGACCACTTTGGTCTCCGGAAACAGGACTCGATTCGGGTCGCTCAACGTGACGCGGGAGTCGACGAGCTCCTCGCAGGTGACGATCACACTACCGGCCGCAAGGCCGGCCTCTTCGCTGATGCCCAGGGGTCCCCAGGAGTGCGCCCTGCCCATCTCGTCGGCGCGCTGGACGTGGACGATGGCGACGTCGGGCCTGACGGCATGGACGTACACCAATCCATCGGCGACGACCAGTCCTGGATTGGTCCGAAGGATGTCACTTCCAAGCAGCGTGCGGGTGGGCAGGCTCGGCACGTTCCAGGCGCCCGCCCAAAGCGCAATCGAGATCGAAAAGTTCGAATGGTCGCGGACCTCCAGCGGACGCGGTATCTGCTCTTCGCACGCTCGGCGGTAGCAGTGGCCCAGGCCCTCCGAGACGTTGCCCACCCACGCCGCTGTCACGCGCCGCACGCAACTCGCACCGATCAGCTGGTCGAACAGAGCGTCCGATATCGGGCCGACAAGCTCGAGGTCTCGGCGCTGCTGCCTGATGATCTCGTGGCCGGCAGCGAACGGTATCAGCGGCTCGAGCGCAAGGCCGATTGCGACGGTCGACCCGTCCGGGACGAATCGGCGGACAGCCTCCGCCATCGCCATCACCTTGTTGGGCATTTACGCCCCGGCTACTGGCCGATCGATTCGAGAAACGAGCGGTGGTTGCGCTCGAGCTCGGGCATCGAGTCGCCACCGAACTTCTCGAGGAATGCCTCCGCCAGTGTCAGCGCGACCACAGCCTCGCCGATGACACCGGCTGCCGGGACCACGCAAACGTCGCTGCGCTCGTAGTGCGCTTCGACCGGCTCCTTGGTGATCAGATCCACCGACCTCATCGGCTTCTTCATGGTCGAGATCGGTTTGATCGCGACGCGCAGGTCGATGGACTCGCCATTGGTCATCCCGCCAGTCAGGCCGCCGGCGCGGTTGGTGAGGTGGCGGAAGCGCCCGCCTTCGTACTCGATCTGGTCGTGGAAGTCCGAGCCGTGGCGCGCGACGCCCTGGAAGCCGGCGCCGAACTCGACCCCCTTGATTGCATTGATGGAAAGGATCGCCTGGGCGATCCGGCCGTCGAGCTTGCGGTCCCAGTGCACGTAGCTGCCCAGCCCTGGAGGGACGCCGCGCGCGACCACCCGGAAGGTGCCGCCAACCGTGTCGCCCAGCTCAGCGACATTGTCGATCTCGGCGACCATCTGGGCTGAGGCGTCAGGGTCGGGGCACCGCACCGGCGACGCCTCGATCTGCTCGGTTGTCACCGTGTCGGGATCGCAGCCTTCGTACCCGATGTCGACGGACCCGATCGACTGTGTGAAGCTCAGGATCTCAATCCCGAAATGGGCCAACAGCTTGCGTGCGACTCCGCCGGCCGCGACACGGGTCGCGGTCTCACGGGCGGACGAGCGCTCGAGCACATTCCTGATGTCAGTGTGCCCGTACTTCAGGGCGCCCGCGAGATCCGCGTGTCCAGGGCGCAGCCGCGTGACCGGCTTCGGCGCATAGCCCTCCTTGGCAGCGGTCATCTGAGCGGTCCAGTTCACGTGATCCTTGTTCTCGAGCACCAGTGTGATCGGGCTTCCGATGGTCACTCCGCCGCGCACGCCGCTAACGATTCGCGCGACGTCGGTTTCGATTTTCTGGCGCCCCCCACGCCCGTGGCCGCCCTGCCGGCGCGCGAGGTCACGGCGCAAGTCTTCCTCCGAGATCTCAAGTCCTGAAGGCAGGCCTTCGATCACGACTGTGAGCTGCGGACCATGGGATTCGCCGGCAGTCAGCCATCTGAGCATTGAGGCGATGATAAGGCGCAGTGCCAAACGCACTGGACGCAGCTCTCATCGACGTCGGCGGCACGCTGTGGCCGAATTCATGGCCGTTCCGCGAGACTGACGGGCTCGGCCGGCACCAGAGGGTGGCCGCCGCGCTGCCGACGCTGAAGGCGCTCGCGGTCGACGCCCTGGTCGCCGATCTGATCGAAAGCAGCCGCATCGGGGACGAGGCGCGAGCCATTTCGACCGAGACTCCCGCGACGATCGCAGCCGCGGAGGTCCTGATCGCCGCCTCGCTCGCTCGACAGGGCCTCGCCGCGGATGTTCAGACCGTGAGCCGGATCAGGCGCGCCATGGCCCTGCCCGTGGCCGACCGGATGAAACCTCTGCCGGGCGCGGTGGAGCTGCTGGCCGCGATCCGCGCGCTTGGACTGCGGACCGTGATCGCCAGCAACACGTACTGGCGTGACGCCGAGAGCTATTGGGAGGACTTCCGCCTGCTCGGGATGGGAGGCAACATCGACGCGATCGTCACCTCGGTCGATGCGGGGCACCTCAAGCCGCACCCTGCGGTGTTCGAGATGGCAATGCGCGTCGCGGGGTCTCCGGCCAAGCGCTGCGTCGTCATCGGCAACCGCGAGGAGAACGACATCGAACCTGCGCTGGCGCTGGGGATGAAGACAATTCTCGTCTACCCCGACGACCCTAAGCCGGCATCCAGCCGAGCGCATGCGGTAGCGCCGGACCTGTGGGAATGCGCCAGGGCTTTGAAGACTATGGTTGACGCATCGTGAAGCACGAGATGGCGCGCGATGTGCAGCGCCAGGTCGTCGCGCTCTACGTCAACGGGGAGCGCACCGAGCTTCTGGTGCCGGTGCACAAGACGCTCCTCGAGGTGCTGCGTGAGGACATGCAGCTGACCGGCACCAAGCATGGGTGCGAGCTCGGCGAGTGCGGGACCTGCACGGTGCTTGTCGACGGCCGACCCGAGCTGAGCTGCCTCTTGCTGCCGGTCCAGGTCGAGGGACGCTCTATCACCACGGTCGAGGGGCTCGCCAATGGCGCACAGCTGCATCCGCTGCAGCAGGCGTTCGCCGAGCTCGGCGCGGCCCAATGCGGGTACTGCACCCCAGGCATCCTGCTGTCAGCTAAATCCCTCCTCGACACCAACGCCCGGCCTTCGCGCGACGAGATCCGCGAGGCCCTGGCCGGCAACCTCTGCCGCTGCACGGGCTACGCGAAGATCCTGGAGGCGATCGAGCTTGCTGCGGGCCGGATGACATGAAGGAGCACCCCCACCCGGCGCCCTACCCCACGAAGTCTTCGACTTCGCGGGGGCCCCTAAAGCGGGCCGACCTCCCCGGCGAGCGGGGAGGTGAATTTGCGGTGGTCGGGAAGCCGCTCGCCAGGGTCGACGCGGTGACGAAAGTCACCGGCCGCGCGATTTACGCCGACGACGTGCTGCTCCCTCGAACGCTTCACTGCCGGATCCTGCGCAGCCCGCACCCCCACGCACGCATCGTGTCGATCGATACGTCCGCTGCGAGGCGCATGCCTGGCGTGCAAGAGGTCATCACCGGAGCCGACCTGCCGATCAAGTTCGGCATCCTGCCGGTGACGCAGGACGAGCGGGCGCTCGAGCACGAGAAGGTGCGCTACGTGGGGGATCCGATCGCCGCGGTCGCCGCCATCGACGAGGAGATCGCCGCCGCCGCATGTGATGCGATCTCGGTCGAGTACGAGGTCCTCGAGCCGGTCATGTCCATCGATGAGGCGCTCGTGCCACCGAAGGATGAGCGGATCCAGGATTACGGCGGTCCCAACAACATCCACAAGCTGGTGGCGCTCGAGTTCGGCGACGTCGAGGGTGGTTTCGCGCGAGCCGATCACGTCCGCGAGGACGTCTTCTTCTACCAGGGCAACACGCACCTGCCGATGGAGCAGCACAGCGCCATCGCGACCTATGTCGGCGGCAGGATCACTCTGTGGTCCTCGACCCAGGTCGTCCACTACGTGCACCGCGCCCTTGCCAAGGTGCTCGAGCTGCCAATGAACCGTATTCGCGTCATCGGTGCGGCGCACGGCGGCGGGTTCGGCGGCAAGACCGACCCTTTCGCCCACGAGATCATCGTGTGCAAGCTCGCGATGATGACCGGACGTCCGGTCAAGTGCACGCTCACCCGTGAAGAGGTCTTCTACGCCCACCGGGGCCGGCACCCGGTGCTCATGTGGGTGCGGACCGGTGTGACGCGCGACGGCCAGATCACGGCGATGCACTTCCGCAGCGCACTGGACGGCGGCGCCTATGGCTCATACGGCGTCGCCTCAACCTTCTACACCGGGGCGCTGCAGACGGTGACGTACGACATCCCCGCCTATCGCTTCGAGGGATGCCGGGTCTTCACCAACAAGCCGCCGTGCGGACCGAAGCGCGGCCACGGCACACCGCAGCCCCGTTTCGCGCTGGAGCTGCACCTCGAGAAGCTCGCGCATGACGTGGGCATCGACCCCGTGGACCTGAAGCAGCGCAACTTCGTCAAGCCGATGACGTGGACGGTGAACTGGATGCGCATCACGTCCTGCGGGCTCGACGCATGCGCTGAGCGGGTGATCACGGCGTCCGGCTACAGGCGCCGCGAAAGGCGGCCTGGTCACGGGATGGGTTTCGCGATCTCGAGCTATCTGTCGGGCGCCGGCACCGCCATCTACTGGAACGACATGCCCCACTCCGAGGTGCAGATCAAGGTTGACCGCGGAGGAGTGACGGCTTACTGCGGCGCGATGGACATCGGCCAGGGATCGGATTCGGTTCTCGCCACGATCGTCGCCGAGGAGCTTGGGCTGCAGCCCGCCGACGTGCGGCTTGTCACCGCCGACACGGACACTACGCCCATCGACCTGGGCTCCTACTCCTCCCGAGTGACCTTCATGGTGGGCAATGCGGCCATCGAGGCCGCGCGAAAGATGCGCGCCATGCTCGTCGAGGCGGCGGCGACGAAGATGGGGTGCGACGCCGCCGCGGTCGAGGTGGGCGGCGGGCGCATCGGTGATTTCAGCTTTGAAGATGCGAGCGTCCTCGGAGAGGCACGCTTCGGCACGCTGACCAGCGCCGGCAGCTACACGCCGCCCAAGATCGCAGGACCGTACAAGGGATCAGGCGTCGGCCCCAGTCCCGCCTACAGCTACTCCGCGTGCGTGGTCGACCTCGACGCCGACGCGCGCACCGGGTTGGTGAAGATCAACAAGATCTGGATTGCGCACGACGTCGGGCGCGCGATCAATCCCTTGCTGGTCGAAGGCCAGGTCGAGGGAAGCGTTTACATGGGGCTTGGCGAGGCCTTGATGGAAGAGCAAACATTCCGCAAAGGCCTCCACAAATGGCCGTCGATGCTCGAGTACAAGTCACCCACTTTCCTCGACATGCCTGAAGTCGAGACGTTCATCGTCGAGACGGTCGACCCGGAAGGACCGTACGGCGCGAAGGAGGCGGGTCAGGGTCCCTTGCTGCCGGTCCCCCCGGCAGTGTGCTCAGCGGTCTACGACGCGCTGGGCGTGTGGGTTGACGAGGTGCCGGTGACGCCGGAAAAGATCGTCGAGGCCCTGCGCCGCAAGGACAAAGGCGAATCTGCCCGATTCGGCCCGGTGCGATTTCCAACCATCCCCTATCCGCCGACGATCAAGGTTGAACCGCCAGCCAAGGACATGGCTAGTGCTGCGCCTGCCGCGATTTAAGTACCTTCGACCGGCAACCGCGCGTGAAGCGGCGCGCATGGCCGCGGACCTTGGGCCAAGCGCGATGTTCGTGGCAGGTGGTACGGATCTCTTCCCCAAGCTCAAGCGCCGGCAGTTCGACGTGGAGACCTTGATCGGGCTTGACTTCCTGCCTCGCGAAATTCACAACGGCACCACTGAGTTCGTGATCGACGCGGGCGTCACACTCGCGGCCGCCTCGAACGACGTGCATCTCAATCAGAACCTCATGGGCTATGCCGAGGCTGCTGGTTTGGTGTCGTCCCCCCCACTTCGCAACGCAGGCACGGTTGGAGGAAATCTCTGCGTCGACACGCGATGCAACTACTACGACATGACATACGAGTGGCGGAAGGCCGCGGGATTCTGCATGAAGAAGGATGGAGATATATGTCTCGTCGCTCCGAGCAGCCCGCGCTGCTGGGCGGTTTCCTCGTCCGACACCGCGCCGGCGGCGATCGCGCTCGATGGAGTCGTCAACCTGACCGGACCCGATGGCGAGCGCGAACTGCCCGTCTCCGTTCTGTATCGCGACGACGGCATGGACTACATGGCGAAGCAGCCAAGCGAGGTGATCACCTCAATCCGACTGTCGGCGGATCCCGCGACAAGAACCGCTTACGTGAAGCTGCGTCGGCGCGGCTCGATTGACTTTCCGATCGCAGGCGCAGCAGTCGCCGTGCAGCTCGACGGCGACACCGTCGTGCGCTGCCGGATCGTGCTCTCCGCTGTCGCGTCGCACCCGCTCGAGGCCACAGCCGCTGAAGAATTTCTGAAGGGCAAACGACTGAACGCCGACACGATCCACGAAACTGCCGACATCGCGGCCAAACCCGCCAAACCCCTCGACAACGCCGATCTCAGCCACTTCTGGCGAAAACGCATGGTTCGAGTCGTCGTCGAGCGCGCCCTAGAGCAGGCAACGACCAGAACCCCAGGCTCGACGGTTAAGCTTTTAGGTCGATACCCAGATTGATGCACTCCCAAATCCGCCAGTCAGGACAAGGAATGGTCGAATTCGCCCTCATCCTTGCCCTGATCGCACTGATCGTCATCGTCGCCCTGATCGCCACCGGAGGCCAGGTCGTCAACCTGTACTCGGACATCGTCCAGACGATGTGCCTTTATCACGCCGGGTGCTGACGGAGTGATTTCGGACTTCTAGTCCGCGACCGCAGCCGCAGCCGCCTCAGCCGCCCGACGAGCGTTGTTCCGGATCAGCTCGAAGTCGCGGTGTGCGAGCGCCTCTGGCGGGAAGAGCGACGCCGTCAGCCCGACCGCCTTGACTCCCAGCCGAAGGTAAGCGCCGATGTCCTCGATCGACACGCCGCCCGAGACCCAGAACGGAACACCGCCCATCGGACCGTTCAGAGCCCGGATGTACTCGGGCCCGCCCACAGGGGCGATCGGAAACACCTTGACAAGCGCGGCGCCGGCGACCCGCGCCTGGTAGATCTCAGTCGGAGTCAGGGCGCCCAGGACGCACAGGATGTCCTCCTGCCGGCAGGCTTCGGCAACTTCCGGCAGCAGGACCGGCGTGACGACGAAGGAGGCGCCGGCGTCTTTTGCCTCGCGCACCGCTCCGGGGTCCCACACGGTTCCGACGCCGATGGGAAACCGGCCGCCGGTGGTGGCGATCAGGCCGCGGATCAACTCGAAGCATGAGGGCACCGTCTTGGTGATCTCGATGGTCCTCACGCCGCCCTCCAGCGCAGCCAGGCACGCCTGGAATCCGGCGTCGGAATCCTCGGTACGCAGTACCCCGCAGACACGATTCGGAAAGGCCTGGTCGATGGTCCGCACAGCCGACTGAATTATCACCGGAACCACCCCGACGCCCCCACGGAGCAACGAGGGCTATATAAAATGGTACATACGTATGACAGGTGCGACAAAAGGGTCCCCGAGAACTCACGGCGAAGCCTCCGAGTTCGTCGGGCCTCCGACTGAGAGCACGCGCGACCAGATCATCCACGCGGCGGCCGAGTCGCTCCTCGAGAACGGATACTCGGGAACCAGCGTTCGGGCCATCGCCTCGAAGGCCGGGGTCGCGATCGGGAACCTCCAGTACTGGTTCCCGACCAAGTCCGAGCTCCTGGTCGAAGCCTGGCGGTACCTCACCGGCCGCTCGGTCGAGGAGCTGCGCCGCACCCTCAACCAGCTGACCGACCCCCTCGAGGTACTCGAGATCGGCGTCGAGTCGTTGTGGGATTCGCTCCGGCGATTGGGAGACATCCAGCTCGCGGCTTTTGACCTCCTGGTTCAGGCGCCGCGCACCGAGCGCCTGCGCGCCTACCTTCCGGAGCTCTTCACGCGTTACCGCGAGGTCATCCAGGAGCAGCTCGACCGCCTGGAGGAGGACGGAAGGGTCAGGCTCACCGTCCCCCGCGAGGTCCTCGTGCCGCTCGTCCTCAACACAGTGCTCGGCTTCGGCCTGTACTACGTGGTGACGCGCGACGACGAATCGTGCCTGAAGGCGCTGTCGGCCTTCCGTCAGCTGGCGGCCACCCTGGTGGAGCCGGCCTGATGTCGGTCCAGCTCGTTGACCGCGACCTCGAACGCCTGGAAGGCCTGTGGGAGGACGGACTCTCTGAGGCGTACCGCTCCTACCTTGAGGCGGTGGCGGATTACGAGCCCGCGGCCCAACCCAGGCTGGCGCTCGCCGCGGCGCTGGTCGAAGTCGGCATCCGGCTCCAGGGTCTCGGCGGCCGGGCGGCCGCGCCGCCAACGCTCCTGATGGGCGACCTTTGCCTGGCGCGCTCCTCAAGGCTGCTGGCCGACGCTGCGCCGCAGAACGTCCAGGTCGCGTTCGCCCGAGCAATCGAGGAGATGTCCTCCGCCGCCGCTTCCGAGCGATCCGCCCCTTCCACGCGCGACCTCCTGCTGCGTGCCTTCGAGACGACCTGATGATCGGCAAGCGAATGCGGTTCGAGACGAACCAGGCCACTGAATTCGTCGACATCACCGAGCGGCTTCGTGAGGAGGTACGACGCGCCGGTATGCGGATGGGCCGCATTCACTTGCAGTCGTTGCACACCACGCTCGGCCTGGCAGTCAACGAGAACGAACCGCTGCTCCTTCGGGATTTCGAAGGCCTCCTCGAGCGCCTCGCTCCCGCCACTGCCGGTTACGAGCACGACGACTTCGCCCGCCGCTTTGAAATCGCGCTGGACGAGCCGGTCAACGGTCACGCCCACTGCCGCCAGCTTCTGCTGACCGGCTTCGCCACTCTGCTTGTCGAAGACGGTGATCTGGTCCTGGGCAGATGGCAGTCGGTGTTCGCAGTCGAGCTGGACGGCCCGCGCAACCGACAGCTCGCCGTCCAGTTGGACGGCGACTTCTCGCCTCCCCGGAATCCGGGGAGGTCGACTCGGCCCACACAGCGGGCACGGCCGGGTGGGGCGAACGGAGCCGGCAGCTCTGATTCCGAAACCCTGGTGGAGCTCGAGCTCTTGCGGCAGCTGCTGGTCGACCCCGAGCCCGTGGCCACGCCGATGCGCCGGCTGGTCGAAGCCGGCGGCAAGCGCCTGCGGCCCAAACTGGTTCAACTCACCGCCGGGATCGGCCCGCGCAGCGAGCCCCTTCGCGCGGCGGAGCTGGCCGCGGCAGTCGAGCTCCTCCACAACGCAACTCTCATCCACGACGACTACGTCGACGAGAGCACGCACCGGCGAGGGCGGCCCACCGTTGCGGCGGCTGAAGGTCCCGAGCGCGCCGTGGCCGTCGGGGATTACTACTTCGCCAAGGCGACGCGGCTCATCGCCGAGATCGGCAATCGTGGCGTGACGTCGACGATCGCCGAAGCGCTCGAGGCAATCTGCGCATCCCAGATCGACGACGTGGCGCTGCGCGGAACGTACCCGGGCGACCACGATTCGTATTTGCGGGTCGTGCGCGGAAAGACTGCCGCGCTGTTCGCGGCGGCGTGCGCTTCGGGTGCGCTGCTGTCGGAGGCCAGTCCAGAGATCGTCGAAGCGCTCCGCCGGTATGGCGACCTGGTTGGCGTCGCGTTTCAGATGGCGGACGACATGGTCGACTTCAGCCCAAGCTCGGGCAAGCCGGTCGGCCTCGACATCCGGCAGCGTGTGCTTTCACTACCTCTTATCTATGCCGCTGAGGACCGTACCGTCGGCCCGGAGGTTCGGCGCCTGCTCGCCGGCTCGCTGGGCGACGCCGAGGTCGGCCGGGTGGCGGAGTTGGTGACGTCCAGCGATGCGTTGCATCGCGTGCGAGACGAAGCCCAGACGCTCGTCGAGGCTGCGGTGCACGAGCTCGAGACGGTCGAGCTGGACGGGCTGCGGCCGACTTTGATCAGCCTCGCCCGCTCGGCCGTCGATCGAATCTCCTAATTAGGGACTTGCGCCCGACACGATTCCTACGGTCCCCATCGCCAGCGGTTGGAAGCGAACACTGGTCCAGCCGGCCGCCGCCGCCATCGCTCGAAGCTCGTCCGGCGTGCGGTACGAATCCACTGTGTCGCTGAGGTATCGGTAGGCCGTCGGCTGGCCCGAAAGCGCGCCGCCTATCGCAGGCAATAGGGTGCGCAGGTAGAGCCGGTAGGCGCCGCCCACCAGGTTCTTCGGCGGGCGGACGAACTCCAGGACGACCGAGCGGCCGCCCGGCTTGACGACTCGCTTCATCTCTCGGAGGCCACGCACAGGGTCGGCCAGGTTGCGCAGGCCGAAGGCGATCGTCAAGGCGTCGAAGGTGGCGTTCTCAAAAGGAAGGTTCAGCGCGTCGCCTTCCAGGAACTCGATCCCGGGATGGTCGCGACGCGCAACCTCCAGCATCTGCGGGCTGAAGTCGAGGCCGACGACTTTTCCCCTTTGACCCGCGAGCCTCGCCAGCTCGGCGGTGAGCTTGCCGGAGCCGCAGGCAACGTCCAGTGCGGAGCCTCCCGGTGTGAGGCCGGTCGCGCGCGCTGCGCGCCGCCTCCAGCCTCGATCGGTGCCAGCCGACAGCACAGTGTTGACCAGGTCGTAGCGGCGGGCTATGCGGTCGAACATCGCGCGCACCGCCTGGGGGTCGCGTTCGGAGATAACTAAATCCTTTGCCAGATCGACGCGATGCCCTGTCCCACGCCAATGCACATGGTCGCCAGGCCGTATTGGAGGTCGCGGTGCGCCATCTCCCGCACCAGGGTGCTCACGAGTCGCGCGCCGCTGCTCCCCAGCGGATGGCCGAGGGCGATCGCTCCGCCGTTGACGTTCACCTTCTCCTCGTCCAATCCGAGCAGGCGCACGCAGGCGAGCGACTGCGAAGCAAACGCTTCGTTGAGCTCAACGATGTCGATGTCCGAGGGCTGCAGACCTGCCTGCTCGAGAGCTTTCAGCGATGACGGCACCGGGCCGATGCCCATGTAGTCGGGATGGACGCCCGCCGACGCAGCCGAGACCAACCGCGCCAATGGCTTCAACCCGCGTGCCTTTGCCGTGGCGGCTGACATGAGGACCAACGCGGTTGCCCCGTCGTTGAGTGGAGACGAGTTTCCGGCCGTGACCGATCCGTTTTCGGAAAAGGCCGGGCGCAGCCTGGCAAGCGCTGCGAGCGAGGTGTCGGGCCGCGGTCCTTCGTCGGCGCTCAGCCGGATCGCCTCCCCCTTGCGCTGCGGGACGACGACAGGCACGATCTCCTCCGCCAGCCTGCCCGACTGCTGCGCTGCCACTGCACGCTGGTGACTGCGAAGGGCGAACGCGTCCTGGTCTTCGCGCGAAACCTCGTACTTGTGGGCCACTCGCTCGGCGGTCTCCCCCATCTGCAGCGTGCCGTACAGCTCAGCCATCTTCGGGTTGACAAAACGCCAGCCGATGGCCGTGTCGTACGCGGTTTGCGGGCCCCGGGGAAACGCTCCGTCGGGCTTGGGCATCGCCCACGGCGCCCGGGTCATGCTCTCCACGCCTCCGGCCACGACGATGTCGGCCGCCCCAACCTGGATCTCGCGCGCTGCTGCCATCGTCGCCTGCATGCCGGACCCGCAGAGCCGGTTGACCGTTTGGCCCGGCACCTCCACCGGGAAGCCCGCGAGGAGCAGCGCCATGCGCGCGACGTTCCGGTTGTCCTCGCCCGCCTGGTTGGCGCAACCGAGGATGACATCGCTCACCTCGGCGGGCTTGACCTGCGCACGCTCGCAGACCTCCTTGAGGACGATGGCCGCGAGATCGTCCGGCCGCATGTCCTTGAGTTGGCCGCCGTAACGGCCCATGGGTGTGCGCGCTGTTGCCACGATTACAGCGTCCCGGAGCCCCGTCACTTCTTCGCGCGTCTAGCGAGGAAGGCCTGCACTCCTTCTGCGAACTCGGGGCTCGCCGCCTGCGCCTCCTGCAGGTAAGACTCGAACTCGAGGGCTTCCTCGTAGCTCGACTCCAGCGCGTGGTTGACCGCCCGCTTTGCCGCAGCCATGGCCTGCCTCGGCTGGGACGCGAGATGACTGGCCAGCTCTCGGACCTCGGCCTCCAGCCTGTCTGCCGGCACCAGGCGATTGATGACACCGAGCCGGTGCGCATCCGCCGCCTGCAGCGGCTTGCCGGTGAAGAACATCTCGTAGGCGACGCCTGTGCCGGCAAGCCGGGGCAGCAGCCAGCTGACGCCGCCGTCGGGCGCGAGCCCGATGTTGACGAACGCCTCCAGGAGATAGGCCTCTGGTACAGCGATCCGGATGTCGCACGCGAGCGCGTAGCTCGCGCCGATACCCACCGCAGGGCCGTTCATGGCCGCGATCACCGGCTTGGGCATGGTGCGCAGGCGGGTGAGCATCGGCATGTACTCGTTGCGCAGGACGTTGCCGACATCCTCCGGCGTCCGCATGCCGCCATCTGCGCCCGGTGCCATCTCCGTCACGTCAGCTCCAGAGCAGAACGCGCGGCCCGAGCCGGTCAAGACGACAACTCGCACGGCTTCATCGCGTTCGGCCTGCTTGATGGCGTCGCCGAGCTGCCGGCGCGTCAGCGCGCCGATCGCGTTCATCTTCTCCGGCCGGTTGAGCCTTATCCAGCCCACGCCGCCCTCGGTTTCGACCCTTACGTGCTGCTCGACTTCAGTCGCCGCCATCTCTTTCACCTTCCCCTAAAGACACCCTTTCGCTTTTCCAGAAACGCATGCATCCCTTCCTTCTGGTCCTCGGTCGAGAAGAGGAAGTAGAAGCTCTTGCGCTCTGCGGCCAGGCCTTCCGACAGCGGCGACTCGAATGCCTTGAGCACCGCCTCCTTCGCCATCCGCAGCGCGAGGGGAGGTTTCTCGGCCAGCTGCCGGGCCGTCCGCTTGGCGATCTCGACGGACATCTCAGCGGGGACGACCTTGTTGACCAGCCCCAGCTCGTAGGCGCGCCGCGCTGTCACCGCCGCCCCGGACAGCATCGCCTCCATCGCGGCGTACTTGCCCACCGTGCGCGGCCAGCGCTGCGTGCCGCCGGCGCCCGGAATGATGCCCAGATTGATCTCGGGCTGGCCGAGGCGAGCGGTGTCGCCGGCGATGATCAGGTCGCACATGAGCGCGAGCTCGCAGCCTCCGCCCAGCGCGTAGCCGTTGACCGCGGCGACCAGCGGCTTGCTGAAAGCGGCAATCCCCGCCCACCGGCCGGTCTGGTCGCGCCGCAGCTGATCGACCGCGCTGCGGTCCGCCATGTCGCCGATGTCCGCCCCGGCGGCGAACACCCTCGATCCGCCGGTGAGCACCACCGCCCGCACGTTTTCGTCAGCGTCGAGCTCGCCCAGGGCAACGTCGATCTCGCGGATGAGGTCGGGACTGAGCGCGTTCAGGACCTTGGGCCGGTTGAGCGTGACTGTCGCGATCGGGGGCTCGATCTCGACAAGGATGTGCTCGTACCCCATCGCGGCTATCATCGGCCATATGGGGACGGGCCCGCTCCGAGACTCCTACGGGCGCGTTGCGGACGACCTGAGGATCTCGATCACCGACCGCTGC
>JBGQGS010000003.1:0-34783 GCA_041497555.1 Candidatus Dormibacteraceae bacterium
TCGACGACGCGGACCTTGCACTTCCCGCACGTGCCACGGCCGCCGCAGGTCGAATCGATGGGCAGCCCGATCCAGTGCGCGGCGCTGAACAAAGTGGTACCCGGGGGGACTCGCGTGGTCCGGTCGAACGGCAGATATTTGACCTCGAGCTTGCGCTGGATCATTCTCCCTCCCCCTTGAGAGGGAGGGCCGGGGTGGGGGTGCGGTTCGCCACCTCCGCCCGATAGCTCGCGATCCACCGCATCGCGTACTCGTCATGTCCGAGCAGGAGGTCACCGGCCAGCACGGCGCGTCGAACCTCAGGCACCAGCGGGTTGGTGATCGCGCACGTGAGGCCGGCATTCATCGCGAGCGGGAGGAACGCGGCGTTGACCGTGGCGCGGTCCGGCAGGCCGAAGGACACGTTTGAAGCGCCGCACGTCATGTTGTTGCCGAGCCGGTCGCGGATGAGGCGCATCGTCTCGAGAGTGATCACGCCGCAGGTCGGGTCCGCGGCGACCGTCATCGCGATCGGGTCGATGATCACGTCTTCCCGTGGGATGCCGTGGTCCGCGCACCGTTCGATGATCCGGCGCGCGAGGGCGAGTCGTTCCTCTGGGACCATTGAGATCCCGGTCTCGTCGTTTGCCATACCGATCACCGCCGCGCCGTGCTTCTTGACCAGCGGCAGGATGCGCTCCATGCGCTCCTCTTCAGCCGTGACCGAGTTGACCAGAGCTTTGCCCTCGTAGGCCGAGAGGCCCGCTTCGAGAGCTTCGATGATCGAGGAGTCGATGCAGATGGGAAGGTCGCAGACCTCGATCACCGCCTTGATGGTGGCGACGAGCAACGCCGGCTCGTCGATCGCGGGGATCCCGGCGTTGACGTCGAGCATGTGCGCCCCCGCCGCGGCCTGCGCAATTGCGTCGGCGCGGACCCGGTCCATCCTGCCGTCCTTCATCTCCGCGGCGAGGACCTTGCGTCCGGTCGGGTTGATGCGCTCACCGATGATCACGAAGGGGCGGTCACCGGAGACCACGACCTCGCGACTGCGCGAGCTGAGACGGGTCTCCACTCGCTAACCCTTTTTGAGGGTATCGTCGATCAGCTTGACGGCCTGCTCCAGCGCCTGCGCTCCCTGCGAAGTCGCACTTCGATCGCCGACGAGCTGCTTGGCCATCCGGGTGGCCATCGAAGCATCGGGCGCGTAGCTGTCCGCGCCGACATGCTTGGCGTATTCCTCGGTGACGGGCGCGCCGCCGACCGCGATGTGCACCTTGTCTCGGAGCCCTGCTTTGGTCAGGGCCTCGATGTTGACCTTGAACATCGGCATGGTGGTGGTCAAAAATGCGGAGAAGCCGACGACGTGGGGCTTGTGCTGTTCCACGGCCGCCACGAATTTCTCGGGCGGCGTATTGACGCCGAGGTCGAAGACCTCGAATCCCGCGCCCTCGAGCATGATCACGCACAGGTTCTTGCCGATGTCGTGGATGTCGCCCTTGACCGTCCCGATCACGTAGCGGCCGACCGGCTGGGCGCCGGTCTCGGCGATCAGCGGCCGCAGGATCACGAGCGCGCCCTGCATCGCACGGGCCGCGATCAACATCTCGGGCACGAAGAAGTCGCCCTTCTCGAAGCGGCGGCCCACTTCCTCCAGCGAGGGGATGAGGGCTTTGAACAGGATGTCCATCGGGTCCATGCCGAGCTTCAGCCCCTCCTCGGTGAGGGCCTTCACCTCGGGCGCGTGTCCATTGAGCGTGTGGTCGAACAGTCCGGCGCGGATTTCCTCTTCTCGGCTCATGCCGCTCCTCCTGGCTGCTGGCATGGCTCAGGCAAGGCCTCTTGAAGCGGGCCGCGCTTGTTGCGCATTGCTCAACAGATGCTCAGAGTCCAACAGTTTACCCCGCTGCAGGCAGGCTCGCAAGCGTAATGTTGCGCCGTGAGCAACGAGGGAGCACGCGATTCCGGCGTCCGCTCCGTCGAGCGCGCGGTGACGATCCTGGACCTGCTGGCGGTGGGCGGTTGGCGCAGCGGCGCCGAGATCGCCCGCGAGCTCCACGTGCACCGCTCGACGGCGCTGCGCCTGCTGGGGACGCTGGAGCGCCACGCCCTCGTCGAGCGCGACCCGAAGAGCGCCAAGTATCGCCTGGGGCGCCGCCTGCCTCAGCTGGCGAGTGTCGTGACCGGAGAGTTCGACCTCCGCTCGGTTGCCCGTCCTGTCTGCGAGGGCCTGGCCGGACGGCTGGGTGAGACCGTGACCCTGGACGTGCTCGTGGGAGACGAGATCGTACCGATCGAGGAGGCGACCGCTTCCACCTCGGTGGTGAGCGTCAACTGGCTCGGACGGCGCACGCCGATCCACTGCACCGCCAGTGGGAAGGTGATCCTCGCGTTCGGGCCGCCCGCGGTGCGTGAGCGCCTGCTCGGTCGCCCCCTGGAGCGGTCCACGCCGCACACGATCACGGGCCGGGCGGAGCTCGAAGCTCAACTGGACACTGCCCTCAAGAATGGCTTCGCGCGCACTCATGAGGAGCTCGAGGTCGGGCTCGACGCCATTGCGGCCCCGGTTTATGCGGCCGGCGGCGAGGTCGTGGCAGCAGTGGACGTCTCGGGCCCCTCGCACCGCCTGCGCGCGGAAGATCGCCCTGAGCTGCTCCAGCTCACCCTGGACGCCGCAGCAGACCTGTCACGCCGGCTTGGATACCGCGGCCGCCGCGTCGATTTAACGGCCGGCTAACCGAAATCAACCGGCGCAGCACTCGCCATCCTTGCAACGTGGGCGGCTCGGGAGCAATATTTCCTGTGCATATTGGTCGCCTGCCTGGCGCCTGGCCGGCTTTGAAAGGGGAAGGAACATGAAGTTGTGGGGTACTCCGATTCGCCAACTCGGCCTTGCCGTGGTGGCGTTCGTACTGGTGGCTGCCTGTGGCAGCTCGTCCGGCGGCGGAACGGCCGCCTGCACCACGGCCAAGACGGCGACTTCGGCCGCCGATTGTGGCGGCATTGACAGCCTGGTCGCCGCGGCGAAGGCTGAAGGCAAGCTCAACATCATCGCCGTGCCACGCGACTGGGCCAACTACGGCGCCATCATCGACGGCTTCACAGCCAAGTACGGCATCCCGATCACCTCGGACAACCCAACCGGCAGCAGCCAGGACGAGGTCAATGCGGTCCAGCAGCTCGGCACCAGCAGCCGCGCCCCGGACGTGCTCGACATCGGCATGTCCGTCGCGCTCGCGAATCTCACGCTGCTCGCCCCGTACAAGGTTATGACCTGGAACGACATCCCCACCAACCAGAAGGAAGCGACCGGGTTGTGGTTCCAGGACTACGGCGGGTACATGTCGATCGGCTATGACTCGAGCAAGGTGCCGGCGATCACCTCGATGCAGGACCTGCTCGGCTCCGCTTTCAAGAGCAAGGTCGCTTTGAACGGCGACCCGACCAAGGCCAACGCCGCCCTGAACGGCGTGATGATGGCTTCCCTCGCCAACGGGGGCTCGGTCGACGACGTCAGCAAGGGCGTCGACTTCTTCCACAAGCTGAAGGTGGCGGGCAACTTCGTGCCCGTCCAGGCAACGACCGCAACGGTCAAGAACGGCACGACACCGGTAGTCTTCGACTGGGACTACCTGTCCGCCTCGCACGGCACCGACGTCCCGACCTGGAAGATCTTCGTGCCTGCGAATGCAATCCTGCTCGACTACTACGCGCAGGCGGTCAGCAAGACCGCTCCACATCCCGCAGCGGCGCGCCTGTGGGAGGAGTACCTCTACTCCGACGAGGGCCAGAACCTGTGGCTCAAGGGTCTCGCGCGACCCGTCCGCATGGTTGCCATGCAGGCGTCTGGAAAGATCGACGCAGCGGCCGCCGCAGCGTTGCCCCCCGCTAACGGCACTCCGGTCCGCTTGACCGACGCGCAGGCCACAGCGGCGAAGACGTACCTGGCCGCCCACTGGGCAGCGGCCATTTCTTGACAGCTGCCGGCAATCCGGCTGTAACCGGCGTCGGCCGCCCGATGATGGGCGGCCGGCGCCTCTCGCTTGACTGGATCGGTGCGGTCCCGTTCCTTGCTTACGTCGCTGTCTTCCTGTTTCTGCCGACCATCATCATCGCCGCAGGCGCATTCGTCGGCGGGAACGGATTTACCCTTTCCAACTTCGCAAACCTTTCGCGGCCATATATCGTCACCGCCACCGTCAACAGCCTCATCCTGTCTGCGGTGACGGCCGCCGGAGGCGCGGTCCTGGGAGGGCTGCTCACGTACGCGATTGCCACTGGCAATCCGCGCGGAGTCTTTCGCCGGGTCGTGTCGTCTGCCTGCGGCGTGCTCGCCCAGTTCGGAGGCGTGACGCTTGCGTTCGCGTTCATCGCCACCTACGGTCCCGCTGGCTTCGTCTACCTGTGGATGTCCCAGCACCACCTGGATATCTACGCCAACGGCGTCTGGCTCTACGAGTTGCGCGGACTGGAGTTTGTTTACCTGTATTTCCAGATCCCTCTCATGGTTCTCGTCTTCCTGCCCGCCGTCGACGGCATCCGGCCGCAATGGCGCGAGGCGACCGAGAGCCTTGGGGGTGGTACGTGGCACTACTGGCGTTACATCGCCGGCCCGCTCCTCGCACCCGCTTTCCTCGGTGCGACCCTGCTGCTGTTCGCCAACGCCTTATCCGCGTACGCGACGGCGGCCGCGTTGGTCAACCAGGGCGGACCGATCCTGCCGCTGCAGATCAGCAACGCCATCACTAGCGAGGTCGGCCTTCACGAGCCAGGCTTCGCGAAGGCTCAGGCGGTGGTGCTGATCGTCATCGTCGCTGTAGTCACCGTGCTGTACGCAGTGCTCCAGCGGCGCACCGCGAGGTGGTTGCAGTGAGCCAAGCGCGCAGAGCGAAGCTCCAGCTCTTTCGGGTCGTGACTTTCGTCCTCGCCGGCGCCTTCTTCCTGGTCCCGATCGGCTCTATGTTCGAGTTCTCCACGCGCGGCAACGGAGTGAACCCCCCACGCACGCTCGAGTACTGGCAAGCGATCGGCACGTTTCCTGACCTGGTCGCCGGCATCGTCGCCTCGCTGGAGCTGGCGGCGATCACGTCGGTCGCCACGCTCGTCGTGCTGGTGCCGACGATGGTCTGGGTGCGGCTGCGCTTGCCGAGGCTACGTCGGGTCATTGAGAGCATCTCGCTGCTTCCGCTGACCATCCCGGCAATCGTCCTGGTGGTCGGCTTCTGGCCGATGTACCAGTGGATGGGGGAAAATTTCAACGACTCGATCCTGACGCTGTCGCTCGCCTACATCATCCTGGTGCTTCCCTACGCGTATCGCTCGCTCGACGCGGGCCTTGCGGCGATCGACGTCAAGACTCTTTCTGAGGCAGCGCGCAGCCTCGGGGCGGGTTGGTTCACGGTCATGTGGCGGGTTATCGTTCCCAACATGTCGTCCGCCCTGCTCAATGCCGCGCTGCTTTCGGTGGCGCTCGTCCTGGGCGAGTACACGATCGCCAACAACCTTCTGTATCCCAACTTGCAGGTCGAGATCGTCTCGATCGGCCGGACGAACGCAGGAGTATCGATCGCCGTGGCGGTGGCCTCGCTGCTCTTCGCATTCTTGATCCTGGTCCTCATCTCTTTCGTCGGCCGGCCGCGCCGCATGCGCTCGGAGACCGCGTGATGTCAACCTCGCGCGCCGGCGTCGAGGTCCGGCTCGAGAACCTGCAGCGCCGCTACGGCCCGGTGACAGCCCTCAACGATCTGTCCCTCACCATCGCGCCCGGCGAGCTCGTCGCCCTGCTGGGGCCGTCAGGGTGCGGCAAGACGACGGCGCTGCGACTGCTGGCTGGGCTGGAGCAGGCGGATGGTGGGCGCGTAGTCATCGGCGGGGAGGATGTGACCAGCCTGCCGGCGAACAAACGCGACGTCGGCATGGTGTTCCAGGCGTACTCGCTGTTTCCTCACATGGTCGCCTGGGAGAACGTCGCGTTCGGGCTGCAGATGCGCAGGGTCGGCGCGGCCGAGCGCAAGCGCCGGGCGCTCGAGGTGCTCGATCTCGTGGGCTTGGCGGCCTACGCGAATCGATACGCGGTCCAGCTCTCCGGAGGCCAGCAGCAGCGCGTGGCGCTGGCGCGGGCGCTCGCCATCCGGCCGAAGGTGCTGCTCCTGGACGAGCCGCTGTCCGCGCTCGACGCGAAAGTACGCTCGCGGCTGCGCGACGAGATCCGCCGGGTCCAACTGGAGGTCGGGATCACGACGCTGTTCGTGACGCACGACCAGGAGGAGGCTCTGGCCATCGCGGATCGCGTCGGCGTGATGCAGGCGGGTCACCTGGAGCAGCTCGGCCCGCCGACTCTGGTTTACACGCGACCCGCGACTCCATTCGTCGCCGAGTTCGTCGGCCTGACCAACCGAATTCCCGGGACTGTCAAGTTCGGCTCGGTCGAGGTCAGAGGCACGGAGCTACCGCTCGTTCAGCCGGACGTGCCCACCGGGCCCGCCATTGCGCTCGTGCGGCCGGAGGCGGTGACGCTTGCCGGTGGCGCCGACACTGGTACGGGCCCCCTGGTGGGCACGGTCATAGCGGTGGCCTTCCTTGGCGCGACGAGCCGGGTCACCGTCGACCTTGGCGACATCACCGTGCTCGCCCAGCTGCCGACGTCGGCGGCCGCCGCCCACCCGGCCGGAACCCGGGTGCAGCTTTCGCTGCGAGCCGACCCGGTCCTCATCGCGAGGGAAGAGAAAGCCCCGGTCGACGCGTGACGGTCAGCCGGCGGGTTGCGCTGACCACGCAGCGCCGGCTGGGCGCGGGCCCGGTGCTTGGCGAAGGCACGCGCGCCGCATTTCGCCAGGTCGCCGAGCTCGAAGGCGAGCCGCACGTGATCAGGCGCGACCTCGTCGGTGATTCGCATCAGGGACCTGTTGCGCAACAGCGCGCCATCTCGGCGATCGCGCACATCACGGACCTTCACGTGACAGACGCCCAATCGCCGGCCCGCTTCGAGTTCATCAACCGGGAGTGGGAGGATCCTCGCTTTCGAGAGCTGCTGACCATGCAGCGCCCACACGAGGCACTCAACGTCCATGCGATCGAAGCGATGGTTCGCACGCTCAACGGGATCGAGGCGGGCCCTGTCACCGGGACGGCCCTCGCGCTGGTGGCGATGACCGGGGACTCGATTGACAACACCCAGCGAAACGAGCTGGACAACTTCCTCGCACTTTTCGATGGAGGCACGGTCAAGCCGGATTCGGGTGCGCCCGGATATGAAGGCGTGCAGGCGTCCGGGTGGCCCGACGACATCTGCTGGAAGCCCGACGGCCCAGCCCACGGGGATGTGTTCGGCCGTGAGCTGGGCTTCCCACAGATGCCGGGTCTGCTCGACCAGGTGACCCAGCCGTTCCAGGCATCCGGATTGCGACGCCCCTGGCTCGGCTGCTACGGAAACCACGAGGAGGTTTGCCAGGGAGTGGGTATTGTCACGCCAGCCCTGGCGAGGGCGATGGCCGGCTCGCGCAAACCACTGCGGTTGCCGCCAGGTCTTGATCGCGACAGGGTGATCGAGACCTTCGTGCAGCACCCGGAATTCTTCATGACCGGTTCCTACCTGGACGTGACCCCTGACCCGGCCCGACGTCCAATTTCCCGGATGGAGTTCGTCGAATCGCATCACCAATCCGGCGGGCACGGCTTCACCGATCAGAACCGCCGGGAAGGCACCGCTTACTACGTGCGCGACACGCGGGCAATTCGCTTCATCACGCTCGACACGGTCTGTGCGGCAGGGGGCGCCGAGGGATCCATTGATCCGCCCCAGCTCCACTGGCTCGAGCGCAGGCTGGAGGAGGCGCACTCATCCTTCAAGTCGCGCGATGGATCCACCGTACGGACTCAACATGGCGACCGCCTCGTCGTGATGCTTTCGCACCACGGCCTTGACACGCTCGCCAACCCGAGGGCCGAGCGCACGGCTGACGCCCTGCTCGAGCTCCTGCTGCGCTTCCAGAACGTGGTGCTCTGGCTCAACGGACACATCCACGCCAACCGCATCACGCCGCGCACCGACCGGCAAGGCGCTCACGGTTTCTGGGAGGTGACGACCAGCTCGATCGTGGACTGGCCTTGCCAGGCTCGGCTTGTCGAGCTTTTCGACCCGGGCGATGGGCTGCTTGCCATCGCGTGCACGATGGTCGACCACGACGGCACGATTCGCCGGGGTACCGGCGACGGGCCGGACCTCGCGGGGCTCCATCGGGAGCTTGCCGCCAACGTCCCGTTCAACGGCTTCGACTCGTGGCGCCCTGGGACTCCGCCCGACCGGAACGCAATCCTGCTGCTGCGCGCTCCCTTTTGAACCTATGTGTTGCGTACAGCGCGACAGTGGCGTATAGTGCGACACCGCAGTTGGTCGCGTGCTGAGGCCGCTGGTGCGAACTGACGGTGTGGGTCGGGCGGCGCTGACCGGGTTGCTTCGGTCTCCGCGCTACGAGGTGCTGCCGACGGAAGACGTCGAGGCACTCGTGCTCACGCACGTCCCGCACGAGGTGACGATCACCGTCACCGCTTCACCGCGGCGCGGCATGGAGGCGACGATCAATCTCGCCGAGCGGCTCTCCCGCCAGGGCTACACCGTCGTCCCACACCTTTCCGCGCGCCTGATCCGCGACGCGTCCCACCTGGGCGAGATACTCGCCGCCGTCAAAGCCATGGGGGTGCATGACGTGTTCGTCATCGCCGGCGATGCGCGCGAGCCGGCGGGTGCATTTCCCGATTCGGTGTCCCTGCTCGACGCGATGATGAGAGACGGCCACGCCCTGCGTGACATCGGGGTCTCCGGCTATCCCGAAAGCCATAGCTTCATCGACGACGACATGACGATCCAGGCGATGTGGGACAAGCGGCGGATCGCGACGTACATCGTGAGCAACCTCTGCTTCGATCCGCGCGTGGTGAAGAAGTGGGTGGGGCGCGTGCGCCGCCGCAAGGTCGAGCTGCCCATCCACATCGGTATGGCCGGGGTTGCTGATCCGGCAAAGCTGCTTCGGGTCTCGACCCGAATCGGCATCGTCGATTCGGCGCGTTTCCTGCGCGGGCATTCCAACTGGTTCCTGCGCATGCTGCAGCCCGGCGGCTACGACCCCGAGCGCTTCGTCAGGGCGCTCCTGCCCGACCTCGGGGCTCCCGACCGCAGGGTCGCCGGCCTGCACGTGTTCACGTTCAACGAGATCGAGCCGACCGAGCGGTGGCGCCAGGACATGCTGGCCCGCGCAGCTTAGCCCGCATTTATTAGGAGGACGAATGGCCGCCACTTTTCCAACCGATCTCGCGATTGCGCGCCAGGCCCGATTGCTGCCGATGCCCGAGGTCGCGGCGCGCATGGGTATCGGCCCTCACCTGCTCGAGCCCTACGGCCACGAAGTCGCGAAGATCAAGCTAGAGGCGATCCAGGAGCTCGCCGGTCGGCCCAAGGCGAAGTACGTGGTCGTCTCTGCCATCACGCCGACGCCCCTGGGTGAGGGCAAGACCACGACCACTGTCGGGCTCGGCGATGCCCTTGGACGCATCGGCAAGCGAGCGATCGTCGCGATCCGCCAGCCTTCGATGGGACCGACGTTCGGGATCAAAGGCGGAGCCGCGGGCGGCGGCTACAGCCAGGTGGTGCCGATGGAGCGCCTGAACCTACACCTGACCGGGGACTTCCACGCGGTCACATCCGCTCACAACCTTCTGGCCGCGATGATCGACAACTACATCCACCACAACCTGCGTGACTTTCCCATCGACCTTCACAGCATCACGTGGCGCCGCGTGCTGGATGTGAGCGACAGGGTGCTGCGCAGCGTCGTCGTCGGCCTCGGCGCGCCTGAAGACGGCGTGACGCGGCAGACGGGCTTCGACATCACAGCTGCGTCAGAGGTCATGGCAGTGCTGGCGCTATCGACCTCGCTTCAGGACATGAGGCGGCGTCTCGGCCGTATGGTGATCGGCCTCGCGCGAGATGGAAAACCGATCACGGCGGACGACTTGCACGCCGGAGGCGCCATGACCGTGATCATGCTGGACGCCATCAAGCCCAACCTGCTCCAGACCCTGGAGAACACGCCGGTCCTCGTTCACGCGGGGCCGTTCGGGAACATCGCCAACGGCGCGTCGTCGGTCCTGGCCGATCTGATCGGCATCCAAGGTGGCGACTTCCTGGTCACGGAGGCGGGCTTCGGCGCCGACATGGGCGCGGAGCGGTTCTTCAATATCAAATGCCGGACCTCTGGCCTGGCCCCGGATGCAGCGGTGGTCGTGGCCACGGTACGGGCGTTGAAGGTTCACTCCGGAAAGTACAGGGTCGTCGCCGGAAAGCCGCTGCCGCCCGAGTTGCTGAAGGAGAACCCGGACGATGTGCTCGCCGGCGCGGCCAACCTCCGCAAGCAGGTTGAGAACATCCAGATCCATGGCGTAACCCCCGTCGTCGCCATCAACGCATTTCCAGGCGACCACGCCTCCGAGCACGGGGCGATCCGGGAGCTGGCAGAGCACCTTGGTGTGCGGTCGGCCGTCTGCAACAACTTCGTCGATGGTGGCAAGGGCGCCACCGAGCTGGCCGAGATGGTGGTTGCCGCCGCCGAGGAGCCGAGCACGTTCAAGCTGCTGTATCCGGACGCTGCGACCCTGCGTGAAAAGATCGAAGCCGTCGCGATGCGCGTGTACGGGGCCCGTGGCGTCGAGTACGACGCGATCGCCGCCAGGCAGCTGGACGCCTTCGAAGCGAATGGATTCGGCCGGCTGCCTGTCTGCATCGCCAAGACACACCTGTCGATCTCGTCCGATCCGAAGCTCAAGGGAGCGCCAACCGGCTGGACCCTGCCTGTGCGCGAGGTGCGCGCATCGGTGGGAGCCGGGTTCATCTACCCGATCTGCGGAGAGATGCGGACGATGCCGGGCCTGCCGACGACTCCCATCGCGGCAAGCATCGACATCGACGAGAACGGCGAGATCGTTGGACTGAGCTAGAGGGGTCCCAAGCTCTTAACCTTTCGTCGCTCCACGGCTTCGGCGAGCAGGGTCGCCAGGTCGATCACCTGCAGCTTGGCACCGGTCTCGCGCACGCCGTCGTCGAGCATTACCGTGCAGAAGGGGCAGGCCACCGCCAGCGTCTCCGCGCCGGTCGCGGCCGCCTCGCGAACCCGCTCGTGGTTGATCGGCCGGCCTCGCTTCTCCTCCATCCACATCCGCGCGCCACCTGCACCGCAGCAGAAGGTTCGCTCGCCGTGGCGCGGCATCTCGACCGCCTTGCCCACGGCCGCCACCAGCTCGCGCGGCTGAGATCGGATGTCGTTGTGTCTCGCCAGGTAGCACGAGTCGTGGTAGGTGATGGTTCTCTCGTCCGCGAGCGGGTCCAGCTTGCCGTCGCGGATGAGCTCGGCCAGGAACTCCGTGTGGTGCACGACCTCGTACCGGCCGCCGAAGTCCGGGTACTCGTTCCCGATTGTGTTGAAGCAGTGCGGGCAGGTCGTCACGATCCGCTTCACGCCGGTTTCGTTCAGGGTGGCGACATTCTGGCCGGCCAGACGCTGGAAGGTGTACTCGTCGCCCATGCGGCGTGCCGGGTCTCCGGTGCAGGCCTCGCGCGGGCCCAGGATCGCGAAGTCGACGCCCGCCGCCTGCATCAGCTTGGCTGTCGAGATGGCGCCCTGGCGCGCGCGCTCGTCGAAGGCGGGAGCGCAGCCGACCCAGAACAGGACGTCCGGCGCCGGGTCGCCAGGCTGCAGCACGCGAACGCCCAGGCCCTCGGCCCAATGTGTGCGGTCTGCCTGCGGCTTGCCCCATGGGTTGGAGGAACGGTCCACGTCGCGCAGCATCGTCCCGGCCTCCTCCGGGAACCGTGACTCGACCATGACGAGGTTGCGCCGCAGGTCGATCACGTGGTCGATGTGCTCGATGCCGACCGGGCACTCTCGTACGCAAGCGCCGCAAGTGACGCAGTCCCACACGATGTCGTCGGTCACGGCGTTGGGGACGATGGGCGGCGGCGTGTATCCGCTCGCGGCCAGCGCCTTCGGGCCTTCCGTCATCAGCTGGTCGCGGACGGCCATGATCAGCAGCTTCGGCGACAGTGCCTTTCCGGTGGCATAAGCCGGGCACACGTCCTGGCAGCGCCCGCACTCAGTGCACGACATGGTGTCGAGCATCTGCTTCCAGGTCATGTCGGTCACGCGCGCCGACCCGAATCGCACGTCTTCCTCGGCTTTGTCAAACGCGATCGGTTCCAGGCGCCCGCGGGCGCGCGTGCGGCCGAAGTACACGTTGAACGCCGCGACCAGGACGTGGAGGTGCTTGGAGTAAGGCAGATAGACGAGAAAGCTGAGGATGATCAGCACGTGCACCCAGACCGCGACGCGCTCGACGTAGGGGACCACCGAGCCGCCCAGCGCGCGAGCGAGGAGACCCGACACCGGCGCCCAGCTTGCTGGGTAATCGTTGAGCCGCAGCGAGATCTGAGAGGCGTGCCAGAGGAGGAGCGAGCAGACGATGCCGGCGATCAGGGCCAGGATCAGGTCCGCCTCGCCGATGTGGCTGCCCTTGAAACGTGGCGGCCTCTGGACCTTGCGGATGACGAGCGCCGTCACGACGCCGGCCAGCACGAGCACCGCGAACACATCGACCAGCAGCGCATACCAGCCCTGCGCGCCGAGCCAGGGCAGGGTCGCGTGGGGATCGACCGCTCCGATCATCGCGATCAAGATCGTCGGGAACAGGACGAGGAAGCCCCAAAAGATCGCGGCGTGCATCAACCCAGGCAGGAGGCGCTGCAGCAGCTTGCTCTGGCCGACCACGACGACCGCCTCGGCGCGCGCGCGCGCCGGGATCTCTCCGAAACGCGCTGCCGGCTTGCCCATTCGAACCAGGCGGTAGAGCAGGAGCGCCCGGCGGACGAACAGCGCGCCCGCGATGATCAGCGCAGCCGCGAGCGAGACCGCGTAAACCGCGGTCATTTGAGCTTGCGGATCTCGGCCGAGATCGCCGGCACGATGTCCTTGAGGTCGCCCACCACCGCGTAGTCGGCGCTCAGCATGATCGGCGCCTGGGCGTCAGAGTTGATCGCCAGGATGCGCTTGGCTCCTTTGCAGCCCGCCATGTGCTGGGTGGCTCCGCTGATGCCGCAGGCGATGTAGACCTCGGGCGCGATCTTTGTTCCCGTCTGCCCGACCTGGTCGGTGTGCGGGCGCCAACCGGCGCTGGTCACGGCGCGCGAGCATCCGACCGCCGCACCAAGGAGGCCCGCGAGCTCCTCGATGATGGCGAACCCCTCCTTCGAGCCCACGCCCCGACCTCCGCTCACGACCACCTTCGCCTCGGTCAGGGACACGCCGCCGCCTGGCGCCGCGACATGCTCGAGCACCCGCACCAGCAGCTCCTGCTCCTTGAGCTGTGGCGTGAACCTGTCGACCTCGGTCGCGACGGGCGCCTGCTCGATCGGTACGACATGCGGCGCGACGGTGATCAGTTGGAGAGGGCTGTGGAGGCGTGCTTCCTCGAGCAGGCTGCCGCCCCAGCGAAGGCGGGTCAGGGTGACGGGCGGCCCTGGAGCCACCGCGATGCAGTTCGCAGCCAGCGGAAGCCCGGTTCGCGCCGCCACCCGGGCCATGACCTCGTTGCCCCGCTCGGTGCCTGCGGCCACAACGGCGCTCGCGGCGAGCCGATCCGCCAGCTGACCCACGGTCGCGGCCCACGCGTCGGGAGCGTACGAAACGAACGCCTCGTGCTCGGCGACGTGGGTGACGCGGACCCCGAATGGTCCGAGATCAGCTGCCGACCCGATCACCAGCGCGTGAACCGGCTCCCCGAACGATCTCGCCAGAGTCAGCGCCTGGAGCGAAGGATCGCTGGCTGTTCCTCCTGCTTGCTCGACCAGGACCAGGACCGTCACAGGACGCCCGCTTTGCGCAGCACCTCGACCACCGCTGGCGCTGCCGCGGCGCCGCTGCCCAGCACCTCCGCGCGCCGGCCCTGGCCGGCGGGCACCACCAGGCGCACGAGCTCCAGCCGCGGCTCTGGCCTCGATGGCGTGCTCACGGCGACCGGCTTGCGGCCCGCCCGCATCCGTCCCGGGACGGATGGGTAGCGCGGAAGGTTCAAGCCTTCTTTGACCGTCACCACGGCAGGCAGCGGCACGATATAGACGTCTCGACCTCCCTCCACCTCCTGCTCGCAGCGCAACGAGCTGCCTTCGAGCGTCACGCGCTTCAGGCCGGTCACGCATGGGCGGACCAGCGCGTGCGCGACGCGCGCCCCGACCTGGAAACCTCCGGAGTCGGCGGACTCGTTGCCGAAGAAGATGAGGTCGAATCGTCCGGACGCAGCCTCGTCGGCGCGGATCGCATCGGTCAACGCGGCGGCCGTCGCCTCCCCATCCCATTCCTGCCCATCGGTCTGGAGGTGAATTGCGCGGTCGATCCCGAGCGCCATCGCGTCCCGCAGCTGCTCGACCGCCTCTGACGGCCCGAGCGTGAGCACGACCGAGTCACCGCCGTGGGCCTCGATGATCCGCACCGCCTCTTCGACGCCGCACTCCTCGTGCGGGCTCATGGTGAAGCCGAGATGGCGCGTGTCGATCGCGCGCGAGTCCTCCGTCAGCACGATCCGGCCTCCGGTGATCGGCACTCGTTTGATGCATGCCGCTACGCGAATCGTGAGGGTCCTCGGGTCACGAGCGGATGCGAAGGTTCTCGGGGTCGAAGACCGGCGTCGCGCCGGCGACGGCTACGGTCACCGGGTAGCGCTCTCCCATGTACTCGACCGCCAGCGAGGCACCCACCACCGCGTGCTCAGGCGGAAGGTAGGCCATGAGGAGGTGCTTGCCGATCGACGGACCGGCGCCGGCGCTCGTTACGTATGACCCCCGCGCGAGGCGATCGACGATCCGCTTGCCGTCGCGAGTCAGGATCGGCTCGCGGCCCAGCATGTAGCGCTTCTCACCCGACTTCGAACGGTGATCGTCCACCGTCAGCGTGCACATGATGGCGGCAGGCTTCTCGTCGCGATGCCTAAGGTGCGCCGCCTTGCCCACGAAGTCCTCCTCCTTGACGCGAGGCGCGGCCATGCCGGCCTCGACCACGTTGTACTCGGTCTCGAGCTCGTTCCCGTGCGCGCGGTAGCACTTCTCCAGCCGCCCGGTCGTTCCGTACACCCCGATTCCGCACGGGGCCATGCCGTGCGGCTTCCCGGCTTCCCACAGGACGTCCCACAGCTTCAACCCCTGTTCCATCGGGATGTAGAGCTCCCAACCCAGATCCCCGACGTATGAGATCCGGGAGGCGAGCACCCGCAGGGTGTCCACCTCGATCGTCCGGCACGTCCCGAACTTGAAACCGTCGTTGGACACGTCGTCCGATGTCACGCTCGCGAGAATGTCGCGTGCTCGCGGGCCCCAGAGCCCGATGGTCGTCATGGAAGACGTCAGGTCGGCAAGCTGCGCCGAGCCGTCCGCGGGCAGGTGGTCGCGGAACCACTTGCGGTCCGACATGCCGGCGGCGCCGCCGGTCACGACCCTGAACCGCTCCTCGCCCAGCCGCATGATCGTGAGGTCCGACCTGAACCCGCCGTTCGGGCTCAGGACCGGCGTGTAAACGACGCGTCCCACCGGCGCATCCATCTGTCGCAGCGCGACGCACTGCACCGACTGCAGCGCGCCAGGACCGACGATGTCGAAGATCGTGAAGGCGGAGAGGTCGAAAAGGCCCGCCCGCTCGCGCATCGCTAGGTGCTCCGCATTGATGAGCGGGGACCACCAGCGACGTTCCCACTCCGCGGGGCGGCGCGTCACCCGGTCGCCGAACTCCTCCAGCAGCGGCGCGTTGGACTCGTACCACTGCGGGCGCTCCCAGCCGGCGGCTTCGAAGAAGGTCGCGCCGAGCTCTCGCTCACGCTCGTTGAACGGAGCCAGGCGAACGTTGCGGTTGGAGGCCCACTGCTCGCTCGGGTGAACGATGCCGTAGGTCTTGTTGAAGCCCTCGGAGGCGCGCGCGCGCACGTGCGCGCGTGTCTTTTGATGTTCGTGAAAACGAGCGATGTCAGAGGAGTGAAGGTCGATCTCCGACTCTCCATGCACCATCCATTCGGCGAGAGCCTTGCCGGTGGCAGGACCCTCCTTGACCCACACCGCCGCGGCCGCCCACAGTCCCTTCACGCCGGGCGACTCGCCCAGGACGGGCATGCCGTCGGGCGTGAGCGACAGGATCCCGTTGATGGCGTACTTCACGCCGACCGATTCGTCGCCCACGATCTCGGGCATGAGCTCGAGTGCGTGCTGCATCTGCACCTCGAAGTCCGCTTGCGTGAATGGGAACTCCGTCGGCGACAGCGCCGCCTGCTCGAGAGATGGGATGTCCTCCGGGTCGTAGAGAATCGGGCGATGCGCGTACGAGCCGATCTCCAGGTCCCCGCCGGCCTGCCGCTCGTACATGTTGGTGTCCATGTCACGGACGATGGGGTGCTCGATATCGCTCTTCGCGCCTTTGAATCGCGGCACCGGCCCAACGTCGATCATCTGGTGCACCGCTGGCGTGAGCGGGATGTGCGCGCCCGCCATCCGCGCGATTCGCGGGCTCCAGACTCCGCATGTGATGACCACGGTCTCGGCTTCGATGTCGCCCTGCGTCGTGCGCACGCGGCGGACCCGCCCGTGCTCGACGTCGATGCCGAGCACCTCCGTCTTCGGCGCGATGTGCAGCGCGCCCGAGGCCTGCCCACGCTCGCGCATCAGGGTTCCCGCCCGGAGCGAGTCGACAACCCCGACCCCTGGCGTGTAGAAGCCACCGAGGATGATCGACTCGTCGATGTAGGGCACGAGCCCCTTCACCTCAGCGGGCGAGACGAGCGAGACGGGCTCGATTCCCCACGACGCGGCCGATGCCATCCGCCGCGAGAGCTCTTGCAGGCGCTCCGTGGTGCGCGCGACCTCGACGCCGCCCGACTGGATGAACACTCCCATCTCCTTGTACTGGCGGACGCTCTCCACCGTAAGCGCGGTCATCTCCTTCGAATGGTCGACCAGGTAGATGAAGTTCGAGGCGTGGCCGGTGGATCCGCCCGGGTTGGGCAGTGGCCCTTTGTCGAGGAGCACGATGTCGCGCCACCCGAGACGGCCCAGGTGATAGGCGACACTGTTGCCGACGATGCCGCATCCGATGACGACACATCGCGCGTGACTCGGCAGGCTGGCCATCGCTACTCCGGCTGGTAGGGGGACCGGACCTCTTCCGGCAGCTCGTACCACTGGACGCGGTCGCCGACCTGCGCTCGCAGCTTCCACTTGAGCGGCTTCGGCTGTGCCTCTACCGCGCTCCACAGCTCGTCCAGCCGCGAGAGGACCAGCTCTCGGTCCACATCGAGCTCGCCCAGCGTGGTTCGAAGCTTTTCGGTGTTGACCTGCAGCGTGCGGTAGAGGCCCCAGTCGTCGGCCGCCACGCGCGCGACGTAGCCGGCATCGATCACTTCGTCTCCCCATTTGGCCTCGACCGGGTGGTCCAGCAGCAGGGCGACCAGGTCGACCAGATCCTTTCGGTTCATCTCGTAGATCTGCAGCTTGCTCAAGAGGAGGTCCGACGGGCTCGCGCACGGCCCCTCGTGGTCGAGCCGGCCACGGAGGTCGAGCACGTGCGACATTCTGAACACGTCGATGAACACGTCAACCTGGCGGCTGTTGTCGGCGTCGTAGAAGTACAGGCGCCGATCGCCCTGCATCAGGTTGAAGCGCTCGTTCGCTTCGTAGCCCAGCGAGGGGAAGAAGTCGAGCGCCGCCTGTCGGTCGCGTTTGGACATCGCGTAGTCGAGGTCGCCGTACTTTCGCTTCAGGGGCGGCTTGCGCGCGCTCGGCGAGTGCAGGTGGATGCCCGCGCCTCCGAGGAGCTTCAGACCCAGCTTCTTCCTCTTGGCTGCTTCCGCGAGGCGATGTGCCTCGTCGATGGGATCTTCGAGAGGACGGGACTCCAGGGTCACACGCCCTCGATCTCGATCACGATCGTCTTGAGGTCCGTCATCTGCTCGAGCGCGAAGCGCCCGCCCACGCGTCCGATGCCGCTCTTCTTGCCGGCGCGGCCCCCGAAGGGAAGGTGCGCCTCCCAGTAGTTGGTCGACTCGTTGATGTTGACCCACCCGGTCTCGAGACCATCCGCGAATCGAAGCGCGCGCGAGAGGTCTTTGGTGTAGACGGCCCCGAGCAGCCCGTACGGAGAGTCGTTGGCGAGCGCCAGAGCCTGCTTCTCGTCGCGGAACTTGATGATCGGTGCGATCGGGCCGAACGTCTCCTCCTGGCTCACGCGCATGGTCGGATCGACGCCGTCGAGGATCGTTGCGTGGTAGTAGAGGCGAGTCGGAAAGCCTGCCGCGCGCTCGCCGCCGAGGACGAGCTTGGCGCCCCGGGCCACCGCGTCCGCGACGTGCTCGTCCATCTTGGTCGCGACGCCCTCGTTGTTGAGCGGGCCCAGGGTTGTTTCCGGCGCGAAGGGGTCGCCAAGGCGCAGAGCCCGTGCGGCGTCGGCCAGGCGAGCCACGAACTCGTCGCGCACCGATTCCTGGACCAGGATTCGCTCGCCGGCCGTGCAGCTCTGACCGGCGCACAGGTAGCAGCCGACGATGGCGCCTTCGACCGCTCGGCCGATGTCCGCGTCGGCAAAAACGACCATGGGGCCGTTGCCACCGAGCTCCAGCATCACGTGCTTCCCGGCCGCGCGGCGCGCCACAGAGGCGCCGGTCTCCGTGGATCCGACGAAGCCGACACCGTCCACCAAGGGGTGGCCTGCGACCTCGTCGCCAACTTCAGCGCCAGGCCCGGTCACGAGGTTGATCGAACCCGCAGGCAGGTCGGCCTCAGCGATGCACTCCATCAACGCGACCGAGATCACGCTTGTGGAAGAAGCCGGGGTCCAGACCACCGTGTTGCCTGCCGCGAGCGCTGGAGCGATGAGCTCCGCGGCCATGGTGAGCGGCCAGTTCCACGGAGTGATGATTCCGTAGACGCCGCGCGGATAGTGCCGGGCGAGGACGAGCTTGCTCGGGCTTGCGGACGGCAGGACGCGGCCCTCGAGCCGCTTCAGGTCCTCCGCCGCGATCCTGAAGTACTCGGCCGCTTCATCCACCTCGCCCAGGGCTTCGGCGAAAAGCGGCTTGCCCTGGTCGAGCGTCAGCAGATGGCCGAGCTCGTCGCGGCGCTTCTCGATCGCCTCCGCGATGCGGTGCAGTCGCTTCGACCGTTCGAAACCTTTGAGGCCGGCCATCGCCGCGCGGGCCTTGTGCGCGGCTTCCACCGCGCGTTTGGCGTCCGCCCGCGTGCCCAGCGGCACCCGCGCGATCACCTCGCCGGTCGCGGGGCTTGTTGCCTCGAAGTGCTGGCCGCTCTCCGAGTCCGTCCAGGTGCCGTCGACGAACATCTTCTTCACGGACCGGGCGACGTCGATGGTCATTTCCTGTCTCCATTTCGGTGGGCCGTGCGGCCGCGACCCGCGTTAAATGCCTGCTGATAGATGCGCCGATACGCAGCGGCATCGACGTCCCGCGGGTTGCCGATGGTCTGTGGGTCGGCAAATGCCTTGTCGGCGAGCATGGGGATCTCGCCCTCGCTGAAGCCCAGCTCCTGCATGGCCGGGATCTCGACGTCGACCGTCAGCTGGTGGACGTACTCGACCGCCATCTCGGCGGCGCGCCACGTCGAAACGCCGCGAGTGTCCAGTCCGAACGCGGCCGCCATGCGTGCGAAGCGCTCCGGCTCGCCCGGGTGGTTGTATTCCATCACCGGACCGAGCAGGCGGGCCGTCAGCGCCCCGTGCGGGGCATCGTGAACGCCGCCGGCGGTCTGGCTCATCGCGTGCGCGGCGCCCGCGGAGTCGGTCCCATAGGCGAGGCCGGCCAGCATCGCCGCCGCGCTCATGTGGTACCGGGCTTCGAGGTTTTGCGCCTGGGAGAACGCGACGCGCAGATACCGCGCGACATACTCCATCGCGAGCAGCGCCACCGCGTCGGTGAACGGTTGGTGGTACACCATGGTGAAGCACTCGACCGCATGGGCCAGCGCGTCCATCCCGGTGCCCGCAGTAACCGCCGGGGGCAGTTTGACCGTCAGCTCGGGATCGATCAGCGCAACCCACGACGCGATGTCGGGGGTGCCGCCGACGTTGAACTTGATCTTGCGCTTGGGGTCGGTGATGACCGCCCAGAGCGTGACCTCGCTGCCCGTTCCAGCCGTCGTCGGCACGGCGATCATCGGCGGGATGCGCGAGCGGATCGGGCTGTGTCCCCACTCGTAGTCCACGATGCTGCCGTCGTGCACGGCGACCACGCCGATGCCTTTTGCGGTGTCCATCGAGCTGCCGCCTCCGATCGCGACCAGACCGTCGCATCCCTGCGCGCGATACTCGGCGGCGCCGGCGTCCACCAACTCGACGCCTGGGTTTGCCTTGACCTTGTCGAACACGACGGGCTCGACGTCTGAGCCGCGAAGGGCCTCCAGCGCGGTGTCCAGCAGACCCGCCGCCTTGACGCCAGCGTCCGTGACCAGCAGCGGCCGGCGGATGCCGAGAAGGCTCGCCTCGGTGCCGAGCTCTTTGATCGCGCCGAGGCGCTGGACGAGGCGCGTCGGGCTCTGGTAAGTGCGGAGTGTGTATTCCAGCATTGGTTACAAGGTGAGGCCGCCGGGCCTTTGAGGCTCGGCCGGAAAGGCCCTCGACGGATCTTCGGCGCCCATGCGACCCATCTCCGGGTTCACCGGCTGCGCTGCTCGCTCACGCATCTACGTGATGCGCTCGCTACGCTGCTCGCCGCTTCACCCGGATCTGGGCCACCTGGATCGCCGAATCTCTCGCCGAGGGTTCCCGGCCGCGCCTCTAGCCCGGCGGCCATGGAACTGCTATTCAACCGGAATCTCGTGGTGAATGCGGCTAAGGTCAATACCCTGCCGGCTCCGGACGACTCGGGCGACCACGTAGATCGCGACCGCTACGACGTAGGTCGTGACGAAGTAGATGACTGAGTTGGGCGTCTTCTGCAACGACGTCCCATACAGGTTGTCAGGGTTGAATGACCACTCGTAGAGCATGAAGAGCAAGAACAAACCGGTGATCACACCGACGACCGTGATCAACGGCACCCCGGCGACCTTGTACCGGGCGATCGGCGAAGCGTCGTAAATATCCTTGCGTCGCCAGGGCAGGATGATGGCCGCGACCACCGTCGCAAGGAAGGTCAGGGCAAGAACCGCGGTCGCGTCCAGGAACACGCTGGTGAAGTCCGGCTTGTAGGCGTAGATCGCGCTGATGACGAGCGACGGCACGATCATCAGAACCAGAGCGCCATATGGCACGCGGCGCTTGGCCGAGATGTTGGCCGCCCATGACGGCAGCACACGGTCGAAGGCGGCCGCAAAGATGACGCGGGTGGAGGACAGGAACAGCGTTCCGGCCCAGCCGAAAAACCAAAGGCCCATGACGATGATCAGCAGGGCCTGGAAAAGGTGGCTGTCGACCAAGAATCCCGCGAACATCACGGGGTAAGGCCAGATCGGAACCGGCGGGGCAACGGCGTCTTGGACTGCGAACAAGTTGTTCCAGTAAGCCGCGTTGGCTGACTGGTAGAAGTTCCAGCCGATGGTCTTGTTGATCAGGATCACGACGAGCGCAACCATGGCCACCGTGACCCAAAGCCCGGCGAACATGCTCCAGAAAGGCTTTCGGATGTCCTTGGCTCCGCGGACCTCGCCGTAGAGGGTCGCGCCCCAGTTGGGCCACAGCAGATAGAAAGCCAGCCAGGGGAGCAGAAGAAGCAGTGGACCGAATGCCAACTGGCCGAAGTCCGAGCCTGCGAAAGTCTTGCTTGCTGCGTCGATCGTGCCCTGGTACGCATTGGCGGGCGCGCCGAAGAGGCTCGTCGCCTCGCGGTTGAAGGCATTCTGGAAGTCCTGCGGGCTCGCGAACAGCAGCAGCAAGCAAACGACGGCCAGGCCGGCCAGCCCGATCCAGAAGCAGACCTTCTGGATTCGCGCGTAGGTCTCCATGCCCATCGTGACGACGATGCTCACGAACGCAAGCACGATCAAGCAGGAGACGAAGATGCCGGTCTGGCTGGTGAAGAACGTGGCGATCCCGGTCCAGCCAAGCGTGTAGGCGAGGGGAGAGAAGAACTGGACGACCAGGATGTTGGCGTAAATCGGCGCCCAGAGGAACAGCGTGAACCACCAGCCGGTCATGGACAGGACGAAACCAAGTCCGCCGCCGAGAACGCGGCTCTGCCAGGCGTAGTCACCGCCCGTACGCGGCATGACGCTCACCAACATCGCGTAAGTGATGACGAGGAAAGTGGTGAGCACGCCGAACAGGAGGATCGCGGCGAGCAGCTGACCGTCCGGAACCGTGTACACATACGACATTCCGTACAGCCCGAGAGTGATCAGGTTTACGGACCAGAATGAGTAGACGAATGCGTCGAAGGTCGACCAGGACTTGACCAGGCCCGTCGCGTTGCGCAGGAACAGCCCGGGCCTCGCGCCCGCGCCCGGCGCCCCCATCGTGGTATCAGCCATGTTGCTTCCTCCTTACCTCTTCAACCGTTGACCAGCTGGTAGCTCTTGATTCCCTTCTTGGGGTCGAGCTGGACGATCGCCCCCATGAGCATTCCTTCCTCGTATGAGCTTCCCGGGTTGATCGAGAGCGTCTTGCCAAGCTTCACGGCCCCTTTGCTCTCGTGGATGTGGCCGTGCAAGGAGAGGAGCGGCTGGTGGCGCTCGATGGCCTCACGCACCGCGGTCGAACCCACCGGTCGAAGCGCCCGGCCACCGTGCAGCAGCCGGAGGTCGGCGTCGATTGCGGGCGCTTCGTCGAGGCCCGACTTGTAAGGCGGGCAGTGCAGATTGAAGATGGCGCGCGTCGAATCCGACACCTGGCGGGCCATCGCCTCGATGCGCTCCGCGAGCTTCTCCTCCGTTTCCTCACGATGCGTGTTCCAGGGCGTGTGGTTGGACCAGCCGGTCGAGATCATTGTGAAATCACCGATCTCGACCATCCGGCCCTCGCCCAGCTCGACGAGATCCGAACGCCGGATGACCTCGTCCACCTCCATCTCGTCGTCGTTGCCGGGGCAGACGAAGCACCGGATCCCGGTTCCCCGCAGCTTCTCCGCAGCGAGGCCCATCCACCGGTCGACGCCGTCCAGCATCACCTGCTGAAAGCATTCGGCGCGCTTGACCGGGTCCTGGTCGAGCTCGTTCAGGCGTTCCACGCTCACCTGGAGTGGGTAGTAGCCCTTGCGGCGGATCTGCGCTTCGACGTTTCCGAGCTGCTCGGCGGCAACCGCCTGCTGTTCACCGGCGAGGGCGAACGTGAAGTGGCCGTTCTCCTGGACGATCGGGACGATCGCCTTGCCGGTCATGTCGCCGCCGCAGATCAGGACGTCCGCTTCGTAGAAGCGGCCCGCGTTCAAAAACTTTCGCCAGCACATCTCAGAACCGTGGAGATCGGTCGCGAAAAATATCTTTGGCACTAGTGTCCTGTACCAGAGGTCCGCCGCGTATTCGCGGCATCGGCTTCAGCCAAGCCCGGCCGCCTGGGCCAGCGAAGATGCAAGGAACTTCTGGGACTGGACACTTTTACCGCTCCACCAGCACCTTGCGGATCTCTCGCTCGAAGCCCATCACGTGGCGTCGCATGCTGCCCTCGGCGCGGGCTCCCTCACCGGAGAGGATCGCCCGCAAGAGCTCGATGTGCTCTCTCATCGCCTCGCGCAACCCGACCTCCCGGTCGAGCCCCATGTACCAGAGCCGGAGGCTCAGATTGAAGTAGCGTTCGAGCGTCGCCTCGAGAAACGAGTTGCGCGCCGCTTTGTAGATCTGCCGGTGGATCTGCTGGTCGAGCCGCATCAGCTCCCGCTGGTCCAGGCTCGGCCCGTCCTCGAGCACCTCGAGCAGCATCGTCAACGAGGCCCGATCGGTCGCGGACAGCCGCTCGGCGGCAAGCCTCGCGGCGTGACCTTCGAGCACGACCCTCACCTCGGTGATGCGGGCGAGGTCGGTGATGTTGACGTCGGTGACGAACGTCCCGCGGTGCGGGATCGACCTGACCAGGTTCTCCCGCGCCAGCCGCTGCAGGGCTTCGCGGATCGGTGTGCGGCCGATCTTCAGCTCCTCGCGAAGGCGGCCCTCGTTGACGACCGAACCAGGGCGCATGTCGAGGGAGACGATCCGCTCCCGGATCCGCAGGTAGGCCTCTTCGCTCTGCGAGCGAGCACTGTCGGTCTCGACAACTGCCATGACCGGCGTTGCGGACGCCATTCCCTGACCTTCCCCTCTTGTTCGAAAGAGCGCCCCGCGCGCGCCCGGCCTGGTCGCCCAACCGATATGCGAGCGATATACCGGGGCGAACCGTAGCACCGGCCGGACGCCCCGTCAAAGACTTTCTTTGGCGACCGCCTCCTCGAGCCAGCGCGGAAAGCGCTCCGAGTTCAGGACCTCGAGCGCCCGCTCCCAGCGGCCGGTGTAATAACCGGCGAAATCGAACTCCACGGCGGAGATCCGCGCCTGGATGGCGCCCCAAAGCGTCCAGCCGACGTCGGACATCAAAGCGAACAGGTTCATCCGCGCGAGCTGCCGCAAATCGTCTCTGCCGAAGTACGCCCTGCACAGGGCGGCGCGCAGGCCCTGGTCGAACTCCGCTTCCTGCGCGGTGTTGCCCAGGTCGAAGCACGGGTCGTTGTTGCCGCTGAGCTCGTAGTCGACGATCCGCAGCGCGTCGCCGTCATCGATGAAGTTCTCGCAAAGAAGGTCGTTGTGGCACGACACGGGCGGAAGCGCGCCGAAGCTCACGGCGTGCTCGATCCTGGCTATGACAGGCAGCCAGGCGTGGTAGCCCTCCGGGATCGTCACCCGGTGCTCGTCGACAATCTCCAGGTAGTACTCGATCAGCCGGAACATGTTGAAGTCCTTCAGGAATCGCGGCGAGTCATGGAGGCGGCGGAATGACCTGGCCATGCGAGCCGCCATCTCTCCCGACTGCAGCGACTTCGCCGACATCGTCGGGCCGGGTATGAACTCCAGCACGAGGACGTCGAGTCCGGAAACGTGCTCCAGGACGCGCGGACCGATCCCTGTGGTCGCCGCCGCCTTCGTGTTGTACACCTCGTTGGCGCGATCGATGGACAGCAGCTCGGTCGACTGTCCGGGGATACGCATCACGTAGCGCTGCCCTGCGGCTTCGACCAGGTAGTTCTCGTTCGTCATCCCTCCCGAGAGCTGCGAAACCTTTGCCCCCTCGCCTCTCCACAGCGAAACGCGCGCGACAGCCTCCTCGACGCGCACGGTCATCGAATTGCGCCCTGCTTTGAAATCACGGCGTCGGCCGTAACGCTCGCCGGGATGAGGCGCCCGAAGACCTCGACCTGCACCTGCCCGCCGGGCACCATCTCAACCGGAAGGTAGGAGTAGGCGAGGTTCTTCCTGGCGGTGAACCCGTACGCGCAGCTGCGCACGCGTCCGATCACTCCGTCCTCACCATGCACCGCCTCGCCGCCGTAGATCGGGAGGTACTCGTCGCTGCCGACCGCCAGGGTGCGAAGCCGCCTCTTGATCCCCGATTCGCGCGCGTCCAGCAAAGCCTGCCGCGCATTGAAGTCGCCCTTGTCCAGCTGCACACAGAAGCCAAGGCCTGCCTCGAACGGGTTGTCGAGCTGGGTCAGGTCGGTGCCGTAGTAGCGGTAGCCCTTTTCCATGCGGAGCGAATCGAGCACGCGATATCCGCCGGCGCGGATCCCGAATGTCTGGCCCGCCGACACCAGGCGGTCCCACACCTGCACCGCCCAGCCAGGTTCGAGGTACAGCTCCCAACCGAGCTCACCGACATACGTGACCCGCTGCGCGAGGGCGGACGCCCCTCCGATGCGAACATGCCTCGCCTGCATGAAGGGGAACGCGCCTTCGGACACTTCACCATCCGCCACCCGCTCCAGCACCTCGCGTGCGTTCGGGCCCCACATTCCAATCACGGACAGCTCATCGGTGGTCTCACGAAGGTCGACAGGCGCATCGCCGTCGCGCAGCTGGAGGCGAAGCCAGCCGAGGTCGCTGTTCACGTAGCCGGCTCCCGTGACCACCCGGAAGTGCTCTTCGGCAAGCCGCGTCACGGTGACATCGGCGGCGATCCCGCCGTTCCTTTCGAGAAGCTGGGTGTAGACGACGGTGCCCACCGGCCGGTCGATGCGGTTTCCGGCCACCCGCTCGAGCAACGCAAGCGCGCCTGGGCCGCGGAGGTCGATCTTTCCGAATGACGTCATGTCGATGATGCCGACTCGCTCCCGGAACGCTCGATGCTCCTCGGCCAACACGTCGAAGTACGGGGGCTTGGTCCAGCCGAACCGGCGCTGGTCGGCGCCGGCGCGCCGCCATGGGCGGCCTGGCTCGAAATATTCGGCGCGCTCCCATCCGTGCTTGGCGCCGAAGACAGCGCCGTGGTCCTGCAGGCGCTCATGCAGCGCGCTCGTCCGGCGGGGACGCCCCCACTCGTCCGAGTCATATGGGTAGCGGAGGTAGTAGTAATACCGATAGGCCTCGCGCGCCAGCTCGGCGACCCAGCGGTGGTCGCGGTGCACCGGCCCGAAGCGCCAGGGCCGGTACGGATAGAGGTCGAGCTCAGCCTCGCCGGTGGTGATCAGCTCGGCCAGCGACCGGCCGATGCCGCCGGCGCCTCCGAACCCGTTGAGCGAGAGGCCTGCCGCCAGGTAGAGGCCGCGCACCCCAGGCACCGGACCAACCAGTGGATTGGCATCCGGCGTCATGGCGTCGGGATGACAGACCAGCTTCACAATGCCCGCCTCGCCCATGAACGGGAAGCGCCGCGCGGCTCCGGCCAGGAGGGGTTCGAACCTCACCTGGTCAGGCGGAAGGGATGTACCCGCATGGTCCCACGGCACACCGTCGACCCAGCGTGCGACAGGGTCCGCCTCGTAACCGCCGAGGACGACGCCTCCCGCCTCTGACTTTCCATAGATGAGGTTGTCCGGGTCGCGGAAGCACGGCATGTCGTGAGGCAGCTCGTGCCCTGGCACTGCCAGCAGGGCGGCGTGCTGGTGGTCAACCGGCGTCGAGACGATGAAGGCGCCGGCCATCGCCGCGATCTGCGGCGCCCAGATGCCACCGGCGATCACGAGCACGTCGGCCTGGATCCTGCCCGCGTCCGTCTCGATCGCCGCCACCTCGCCCTGACTCCCCAGCTCGATGCCGGTGACGCGACGCTGGGTCAAGATGCTTGCACCGAGTCGGCGCGCCGCGGCGGAAAGGGCGTAGGTGGCCGTGTGCGGGTCGAGGTGGCCGTCGGTCGGAACCCAGACCGCTCCGTAGAGCGAACGCTTGGTGATCGCCGGCATCAAACGGGCCGCGTCGTCCGCGGACACGAGCTCGACGTCGAGGCCGATCCCGCGCGCGCGGCTGACCCCACGCTGCAGCTCCTTCAGCTGCTCTTCGCTGGAAGCAAACCGCAGTCCGCCGACTTTCTCGAAAACGCCGAGCTCCTCGTACAGCTCGATGCTGTAGCGGCGGAATCGCATCATCGTGGGCGAAGGGTTGAACTGCGTGACCAGGCCCGCCGCGTGGCAGGTCGATCCGCTGGTCAACTCGTCCTTCTCAAGCAGGACCGTGTCGTGCCATCCCGCCTTCGCAAGGTGGTAGGCGACGCTCGCGCCCGTGATGCCGCCACCGACCACGACTGCCCTCGCGCGGTCCACTTTCGCCGTAACTCTAGTCAGGAAGGGGTGCCTGTTTGGTTTCGGGCAGAAGAAGCAGCAGCCACGCGCCCGCGAGCCCGACGACACCGAAGACACCGAGGGCCCGCCCGAGTCCGATGCTTTGCGACAGCCACCCGACCGCCTGGAGTCCCGCGATACCCCCAACCGCGCCGGCGACGCCGGCGGCCGACTCTGCGGTAGCCCTCGCTCTCGTTGGATACAGTTCGCCCGACCAGGCGCCTAGGACGGGCGTCGCCGCGCTCGCGAATGCGCTCCACAGCAGGTTTCCCGCGATGAACCCGACCGTGCCGGTGACGAACTCCAGGCCGGCGAAGATCGTGTACGCGGCGGTGAGCGCGAAGCCGGGCAAGCGCCGGCCAAAACGGTCGGTCAAATAGCCACCGGCCAGGTAGGACGCCAGGGCCACGGCCCCCGCGGCAAAGATGAGCAGGCTGATCGTAGTGGGGCTCATGCGCAGCACAGAGCTTGCAAAGAAGGTGAAAAGGAGGCCGGCAGGCTCAAGGACCATGGAAACCAGCACGGTGGTGCCGGCCAGGATCGCGACCCGGCGCCGCCATGGCGATGACAGCAGAAGCTTCACCGTCGATCCGCTCACCTGGACGCGCTGCCACGCCCTTCCCTCCGGCAGGTGCCGCCAGATCACTGGCGCCGCCATCGCACCGAGGCCGCTGACCGCGAACAGCCACCGCCAGTGCGGCGCCAGGATCGGGTAGGCGACGATCGCAATCAGCACGCCTGAGCCGCTCAAGATCGCGAGCACGCTTACGGCCTCGCCTCGATGACTGGATGGCGCCTCTTCGACGATGAGGGCGGTGGAGACGCTCGCGACAAGAGTTTCAAAGCAAACGGCGACGACCCGCAGCAGCGCCAGAGCAAGGAGGGATGGGGCGAAGGCAGAGGCGAAGTTGGCGATCGAAAAGCCCGCGACACCGATCGCGATGAGGCGGCGGCGACCAAAGTGGTCCGCCAGCGTTGCCAGTGGAAGAGCGCCAAGCGCTCCGAGCGCAAGGACGGAGCCCAGGTTCGCCAGCGCCGGGACATTGGCGTGGAACTCGGTCGCGACGGCAGGAAGCGAAAGGATCAGGATCGAGCCGCCGAAAGAAAACAGCACGACGGCCAGCCCAGCCCAGGCCAGAGTGCGACGCTGCTGCAGGTCGAGCACGAACACGACGCCTGTATAGTCGCCTGACCAATGGCTGCGGTGGTGAGCGTCGACCGATTGCGCAAGCGATACCGGCGCCGCGACCCCTGGGCGGTAGACGGAGTCAGCTTCGAGCTCGAGCCGGGTCAGGCCTTCGGACTTCTTGGACCGAACGGGGCGGGCAAGTCCACCGTGGTCAAGATGATCGCCGGCCTGCTGCGGCCGGACGAGGGCAGAGTCCAGCTGTTCGGTTCGGACCCAGGCAACCCATCCTCTCGCAAGGACCTGGGCTTCGCTCCTGAGGACCCCGACTTCCCGAAGTTCCTTCGCGCGGGCGAGGTGCTCGATTACTTCGCGAGCCTGCTGGGTCTCGATGAGGTGGAACGCAAGCGAAGGATCCCCGAAACGCTCGAGTTCGCCGGGCTCGACCAGGAACGGCGCCAGGTCCGGCAGTTCTCCAAAGGCATGAAGCAGCGGCTCGGCATCGCCCAGGCGATCCTCGGGCGGCCGAAGCTGCTGATCCTCGACGAGCCCACCGCCGATCTCGACCCGCTCGGCAGGCGCGACGTGCGCGCCCTGATCGACCGGCTGAAGGACAGCGGCGTGGCCGTCCTGCTCAACAGCCACCTGCTGAGCGAGGTCGAGCTCGTATGCGACACGGTCGCGATCATGGCCAAGGGCCGCGTGCTGAAGGAAGGGACCATGGCCGAGGTCGTCCCCGAGGGACGCAATCTCGAGGACGTGTTCGTCGAGCTGGTTCAGGCCAACGCTCCACCACGTGACCAGCTGCCGTCGTTCATCACCGAAAAGGACAAGCCGTGAACGGGACGTTGGCGGTGGCGCGCTACAGCCTGATCGAGCTGTCGAGGCGCCGCATCCTGCTCGTCTTCTTCATCATCGGGGCGATCGGCATCGTGGGATTAGGCGTGGGTCTGAAGATTCTCTACACGATTGCCTCATCGAGCGGCAGTATCGCCCCAAACAATGTCGACCCGGCGGTCTTCAACCGGTTCCTCGAGCTGTCCTTCGTCAACTACGTTTTTTCGGCGCTTGCGACCTTCGCCCTTCTCATCGCGTACGCGATCGGCATGACCGCTATCTATCACGACCTCGACTCGGGCGCCGCGGTCGGCATCTTCTCGAAGCCGGTCTCGCGCTTCGCGTTTGCCACAGGCAAGGTCGCCGCCGCGGTGGCGGCGCTGGTCGTGATCGTCGGCGTCCTGGCGCTCGAAGCCCGGTTCGTCATGTTCCTGTTCGGCGGTGGGCTCGAAAACGCGCTGACGGGCGAGGCATTCGCCGTGGTGGGCAACAGCGTGGTCGTGATGCTGATCGTGCTCTCCCTCAGCACGTGGATGAACAACATCGTGGCGGCCGTGGTCGCGTTCGTCTACTACAACGTGATCACTGGTGTAATCGCATTCGTACACAACCTGGCCGATAACGGGGTCATCACCAACAACGTGGTCAAGACGATCTTCGACATCGGCTACTGGCTGGTCCCGCATGAGCTGGTCAGCAGCGCGGTCGGCGATGTCGTACGGGCGCAAGTCCAGATCTCGGGTGGGCAGACGAGCAGTCAAACCCTGGCCGCAATACCCCCAGCGTCTGGCCTAGGCGATGTCGTCTGGTGGGCTGTCGTGGTCCTCGTCTTCGCGGGTTTGGTCTACTACTCCGTCCGTCGCCGCCAGGTGTAAGAGCGCGGGGAAGGACGGCTGTCCTCCCCCGCGGAACCCCCTCCTCCCCCAATGGACGATGGGAGGCGATTGGAAATGGACACATGGGTGACAGCCGGAGTAAATCCGGCCTGCAGCTCCACTTCGGTCTTAGACCAAAGACAGCTTCTTCAAGAGATACGGACCTGGGCCCAGGAACCCGCATGTCGCCGCCACGTGCGCGATCGAGACGCCGAGCAGCGACGGCGGGCCCGGGAGCAGCCAGAAGGCGAGCCCGAGCGGCACTCCCACGAGCGCGGTGGCGAAGGTGTCCGGCCACGTCCACCGGCCAAGCCGGTGATACAGGACGTAGAGCGTGGTGCCGATCGCAAAGCCGATCGGCGGTCCCCACAGCGCGCCCAACCCGCCCTGCACGAGGCCGCGGAAGAAGGCTTCCTCGACCGGCCCGTTGAGCGCGTAGTAGCCCGCCTGGAACCATGTGTCGCGGGCGTTCGCGGGGACGCTCAAGACGCCACGCCGCCGCGTCAACCACAGCTGTACCCAGACGGCCGCCACGAACATCAATGGCGCCGCCAAGGCGGCGAAGATCAGCTGCACGCCCGGCCGTCCGACGCTGAATCCAAGCGAGGGGTTTCGCGAATCCAGCTGGTACACGATGGCGTAGGTCGCCACGAAGGGCGCGATGCGTACCAGAAGGTCGGAACGCATCCACGCCCAGCTGTCGGGAATATTGGTGCTGATGAGACGCGTTGAACTCCTGAACGTGCCTGATCCAGAAGTCATCCAGTTCGAAGTCTTCTATGACTATCTCTGCCCGTTCGTCTACCGCGCATCCGTGCTGCTCCAGAACGTGGACCGATCTCGCAACCCGAGGCTGAAGGTCACCTGGCGCTACTTCTCGCTGACTCAGGTGAACTCAAAGGATGACGGTTGGACCGTGTGGGACGCGCCCGGATCCGAGGCGGTGAGGGGGCGATTGGCGTTCAAAGGCGCGGAGGCGGCTCGTCGCCAGGGCCGCTTCGACGCAATCCACATACCCATGCTTCAAGCGCGACATCGTGACCGGCTGGACATCGACCAGCTCGAGATCGTGGAGCGGGTTGCGGTCGACGCCGGCCTGGACCTCGAGCAGTTTCGCAAGGACCTCGCCGACCCCGGAATCCTGGGCTCTCTGGCCCGAGACCACCAAAAGGCGGTGCACGACCACGGCGTCTTCGGCACGCCGACGTTCGTGTTCGCTGACGGCGCCTCGGCTTACGTGCGTCTGGCGGAGGCACCGGACGCTGCCGAGGCGAGCCGGGTCTTCGACCGCCTGCTTTCGATCGTCGCTGGCGAACCATCGATCCTCGAGATCAAGCGACCTACAAAACCCACCCCCGACTGACCCTTCGGAGTTCAGGGGCTGTCGCGCGCATAGATCACGACGCCGTCGACCGTCGCTGCCACGTGGTAGCGGCTTGCGACCAAATCGGCGAGGACCGGATAGTCGCGCATCGGGTACATCGAAAAGTCACTCCATCCCGCGGTCGCCGTGTCGACGATGATCGCTGGCGGGTGCGCATTCAAGTCCGACTGGAGCTCGGGCCATACGTCCGGCGTCGTGTCCCAGTTGTCGGGCGGGATCCCGGAGCCGCGGTCGAAGCCTCGAAGAAAGCCGGGAAAGCGGCTTGCCATGAGCCGGTCTGACTCGATGTAGAGCGCCGGCCAGTCACCCCACACGAAAACGCGCTGACCCGGCGCCGTGTGGTCGCGGATGTAAGCGGCCACCGACTGGTGCTGCGGCACCGGCGGAGTGAAGTCATAGGTCAAGGGGTCGGCGCTCAGGTCATATGCCCACCACGCGACGGCCGGAATGGCGATCCCCACTGCGGCGGCGGCCGTGACCCATCTCCGCAACGAGAAGCGGTCGAAGAACCGCGCCCCGGCCAGCGCGAGAGGTCCCATGGCCTGGATGAAGTAGTGCCACGACAGGTGGCCGGCCGCTACCGATCCGACCATCGCCACCGCCAGCCAGACCACGACCAACTTCTCGGTTCGGTCGAGTTGTCTCCACCGGGTCGCGAGCCCCATCGCGGCAATCCAGACAACAGCCATGTCCACGACGAACGGCAACAGGCTGTCCCTCGCGCGCAGCCAGACGTAACCAGGAATCCAGTTCGTCGAGGCGTAGCCGTACAGGCTGCCCACCGTCCAGCGCCAGAAACCGGCTAGCGATCCGGTCAACAGCAAGACCGATGCGCCCCCGGCGAGCGCCGCGGTCATCCCTCCGGAGAGGCGTGCCGCGGCTCGCCACCGGTTGCCCGCGGGCTCCAACCAGACGATTCCGGCGACAGCCAGCAACAGGTTGACCACGGCCACCTGCCGGAACGCTCCGGCGGCAACGAGGAGGAAGCCCGACCACACCCACCGCCTCCGGAGCATCAGGAGGACGGATGCGGTGAGCGGCAGCATCATGAGGAGCTCTGTGTTCGTGGCGAGCAGGCGCGGGTTTCCGGCCGCCGTCAGGACGCCGTAGAAAAGGGCCGCCAGGAGCCCGGTTCGGGTCCCGCCGAGATCGCGGCCAATGATGAACAGCAGCACGCAGGTCGCAGCGATCACGGCCAGCCCAACGGCGTGAATGGCGGTCATCTCGTAGGTGCCGGCTGCCTGGAAGGTCAAGGCGTAGACCCAGAAGATTCCGGGCGGCTTGTTGTCCACTCCGCCCGGCCCATAGAGGTGTCCGCCGGTGTTCACGAGCGCGGCGATCGAGGCGTAGATGGCTTCGTCACCATCGAGCAGGCGATGGAAAAAGGAAGGCAGGTGGGCGACGAAGACCGTGATGGCGATCAGCCCAGCCCACAACGCGAGCTGCCTGGAGCGGGTCATCGGGCCCTGACTCTAATGCTGCTGCGGTAACGTCAGAAGGTGGGCAACTCTCGCCGCGCTTGGTGGTGGCTCGCCCTTGGCGTCGTCGGGGTCGCGCTCGCCCTCGACCTCTGGCATCGGCCGCTGGCAATAGGCATCGACTTCCACACCTACCTGGCGGCGGCCGGCGTGGGTTTGCACCAGGGTTGGTCGCACATCTACGACCGGGCGGTGGACGCCATCGCGCAAAAGCAGCTCGTGCCCAGCCTGTGGTCGCAACCGTTCCTCAGCCCGCCCACCGTGGCATGGCTGGTCGCGCCGCTGACGCTCTTTCCATACGGGGTCGCCTATGGCATTTGGACGGTATTCAGCTTTGGGGCTCTTGCCGTCGCGTTGGCCTGGTCCGGGGTGGGCACAGGACCCAGCCGCTGGATCGTGGTCATGGCAGCCCTCACCCCGTGGTGGGTGCTGCACGCGGTCTACGTTGGGCAGGTCGTTCCTCTGGTCGCGGCCGGGGTGGTGGTGGCGTGGCGCCTCCTGCGCGAGGACCGGGACGTCGCGGCGGGCTTTGTACTTTCGTTGATCTTCCTCAAACCAAACACTGCGATCCTCGTGCCGTTCGCGCTGTTCGTGGCCGGTCGTTACCGCGCATTCACTGCCTGGCTCTGCGTGGGCGGGCTGCTCGTCCTCATCGCGGCCGTAATGCTGGGCGGCCACGGCATGTCGGCTTACGTGAACGAGCTTCGCGCGCCGCTGCCCGGCGGAGCCGATTCGCTGACCCTGAAGGGAGCGGTCGGCGCGACCGGGGTCGTGGCCTTCGTCTTGCGCCTGCTAATCGTGGCGATCGCGCTGGCGACGGCGTTCAAGCTCCGCGGCACGCGAGACCTTGTGGTGCCCGTCGGCATCGTGGGTTCGCTGCTCGTGTCCCCATACCTGCACGACTCGGATCTATGCATCTTGTCCGCTGCTGCTTGGATCCTCTGGGAGGAACGGCCCGCGCCGGCGTGGCGCGCCGCACTGGCGCTCGGATGGGTCGTCGCGAGCCCGTTCCTTTTCCTCACGGGACTCAGCTTGTCGTTGAATCGGTGGCCGCTGCTCGAGTTCATCCTGCTCGCGGCCCTGGTCGTAGTGGCCTGGCGACCTTTAACAGGCGCGGCTGACTTGAGGACACGGGCCCCCGCATAATCAGGTCGCCCGCGCCACTCGGGGGGAACCTTTGCCACTCGACATCCACGAAATCGACGGACCACTGCGGGTGCTCGCCGGGCCGGGCACCGGCAAGACGCATGCCTTGGTCGACCTGTACGAGCAGGCCGTGCGGGAGCGCCTGGCCGGCCGCGGAGAAATCCTCGTCCTCACCTTCTCGACCGGCGCCGCGGATGAGATCTCCCGGCGA
>JBGQGS010000004.1:0-32810 GCA_041497555.1 Candidatus Dormibacteraceae bacterium
TGCTGTCACGCCGTTGATGACCATGTAGAGCAGCGCGAAGATGCGGCCGCGAATCTCGTCGCTCGTCGACTCCATCAGGTACGTGATCGCGGGAATCATGATCGCCCCGAACTCGACGCCCAGGAGAAAGCTGAAGGCGGCGGCCGTGATGCGATTGTGAACCTGGAGGTCGGGGAACTGCGTCATCGCCTGCGGCACCGCCGCCAGCGCCAGCATCGTCAGCCCATTCGCGACTAAAGAGCCGGCGAGAAGGCGTGAGCGGTCGAGGTTGCGCAGGAACTGGCCGAGCAGCACGGCGCTCAGGATCGCCCCCGCGGTGGCCGGGCCCAGGATGACGTAGGTGTCCTGGGCGGCGATGCCGATGACCTTGCTCACGTAGGCGGGCGCCAGCGCGAACAGCATGAACAGCACCAGGACCGCGATGCTCACCTGGCCGAAGGCAAGCAACAGGCCGCGCGATGCGCGCAGCGCGTCGATGCCTTCTTTGAGGTCGATGAGCATGCGATGAAAGCGGTTGCGACTGTCCGCCACCGGAGGCTCGGTTGTCCGCTGCAGGTGTGGGATGTCCGAGGCGAAGATCAGCGTTCCACCGATGACCAGGAGCACCACCGCGACCCAGTAGGGCGCGTAGAGGTCGAACCGCGAGACGACCGGGGCCAGCGCCCCTCCGACGACCAGTGTCAGGACCATCGTCAGCAGCGCCATCGAGTTGGCGGTGATCAGGGCTGAACGCGGGAGGATGGTCGGGATGACCGCGGCCTCGGCCGGCCCGAAGAGCTGGCCGACGGCGGAAAAGATGAGGGTGATCACGAGCAGATGCAAGAAATCGCCCTTCAGTCCCGGCACGAGGGCGGCGAGCGGGATGAGCGCAACCACGGCGGCGCGGCCGAAGTTGCACCACATCATGATCTGCTTGCGGTCCATGCGGTCCGCAATGACCCCGGCAGGCGGCGCGAACAGCACGGCTGGGACGGTGTATGTGAGCAGCGTGATCGCCACCGGCGTGCTGCCGCCGGAGATCTTGTAGGCGAGGATGATCAGCGAGAAGAGCAGGAACTTGTCCGCGAGCTGCGCGGCGAGCTGCGCGAACCAGATGTTCCTGAAAGCGGTGTGCCGGAGAACCGATCGAAAGCCACCCGTGCCCTCGAGCGGAAAGCGGATTGGCTCTTCCACTTAGTGTCCGGCTCCCGAATTCCTTGGATCTGCGCCGCCTAGACGGGCGGGCGCCTTCGGGGCTGAAGCCACTGGCTAGAGATTAGCAATCCGGGCTCCGAACTCGCCATAGATCGCCTCCCACTCGCCAAGGCTGAGCGTTTGCGGGCGCCGTTCAGGATCGATGCCAGCACCGCGAAGGCGCGCCCCCGCCATGGTGCTGCCGATGCCACTGATCCTGCCCAACGTTCCGCCGAGCTGCTTCCGGCGGCCCTGGAAGACGGACTCGACGAAGCGAAAGAAGGCGCGGAGATCGACGACGTCAACAGCAGGCCGCTCCCGCACATCGAGCAGCACGAGCGCAGAATCCACGCGCGGCGCCGGAGTGAACGCCGCCGCCGGGATGGTGAAGACGATCCGGGCCTGGGCGAATACCTGCACTGCGACCGTGGCCAGGCTCGCGCCGCTCGACGCAGTCCATCGTTCTGCGACCTCCTTCTGCACTACCAGCGAGAGCCTGCGCGGCCGCGGCGGATCGTCGAGGAGCTTGCGGATCAACGCACCGGTCAGGTGGTAAGGGATGTTGCCTGCGACGACCTCCTTTCCCTCCGGAAAGGCGGAGCGAGTGTTGAACCGAAGGATGTCCGATCGCACCACCTCGACGTTCTCGTGCCCGGCCAGCGCTTCGCGCAATGCGGGGAGGAGACGGCCGTCCAGCTCGACCGCGACCAGCCGGCGACATCGCGAGGCCAGCGCCACCGTCAAGGTTCCGACACCTGCGCCGACCTCGAGCACGTCGTCTTCAGGAGTTGTTCCCGCGGATTCGGCGATCGCGTCTCGCAGCGCCGGATCGATCAGGAAGTTCTGCCCGAGACCGTGCCTGAGCTCGATGCGATGGCGGCGCAACAGCGCCGAGAGCTGGTCTGGGTCGGCGGGATCGATCACGTCATCTTCGCGAACAAAGCGAATGCGTTGGCGCGCTCGATTTCGGCCAGCTCCGCCAGGCTGATCCCGCGCAGCTCGGCGACGAAGTTCGCGGTGTCGAGCAGGTAGGCGGGACGGTTGGGCACACCCATGCGCTTTTGGGCGTTGCCATAAGGCGAGTCCGTCTCGAGCAGCAGGCGGTCGGCCGGGCATCGCTTGACGACTTCTCGCAAGGCGTGCCGGCTCGGCCGCGTGACGAGCCCGGCAAACGAAAGGTTGAACCCCAGAGCCAGGAATCTCTCCGCCCAGTCCCATTCGAGCGCGAAGTAATGCATGACGCCGCGCAGCCCGCGATGCTCGGCGATGGTCGCTGCGAGCTCGGACTCGGCGCCGCGATTGTGAATCGATACAGGCAGGTCGAGCTGCACGGCCGCCTCGAACAGCCTGTCGAGGCGCTCAATTTGAACGTCGCGCGGCGGGCTGCCCGCCTGCTCGAAGTCGAGTCCAACCTCACCGATCGCAACCACGCGCTCATCCGACGCCAGTTCTCGTAGTGCATCGATCTGGAAATGCGCAGGCTCGCTCGGCTGATGACCCACCGCGGCCCACACCGGCCCGAATCGATGCGCCATCGAGACGGCCGTGCGGCTGCGTTCCAGGTCGACGCCCATCGTGATCATGCGCGTGACCCCAACGCTGACCGCTGCCTCCACCACCTCGGTGGGATCGCCCAGCTCCTCCAGGTGGAGGTGGGTGTCTACCAGAGACGCGACCGGAAAAGCCCTCGGCGGATCTTCGGCGCCCATGCGGCCCATCTCCGGGTTCAGCTTCTGCGCTGCTCGCTTACGAATCGGCGGGATGCGCTCGCAGTGCTGCTCGGCGCTTCACCCGGATCTGGGCCACCTGGATCGCCGAATCTCTCGCCGAGGGTTTTCGGCCGCGCCTCAAGATGCGGACTGCTCCTCTTCGACCACGTCGTCAAGCCGCTTGAAGAGCGCCACAGGAGGCGGCAGCGTGCGGCCGGGCGGGAGCTGGGAGGGTAGCCAGCGATCGGTGCTCGGATAGTCCCCTGTGAGCACGGTGTGTGAGGCTCCGTCCTCGACGACCTCGCGCACCTCGGGTTGCGGAGCGATCACGTCGTCGTAGCCCAGCATTTGGTGCAGTTTCTGTGACGAGAACGGCAGGAACGGCGTGAGCATCGTCTTGAGGTTGTCGACGCAGCGGAGCGCGACATACAGCACCGTGCCAGCTCTTTCGCGATCCGTCTTGATCGTGTGCCACGGTTGCTCAGCGCCTAAGTACTGGTTAACGCGGGCGGCGTTCTGCATGGCGAGTTTGAGCGCCGCTTGGAAGCGGGCCTGTTCGAGAAGATGCCCCACTTGCTTCAAGGTTTCTTCGCTCTCGGCAATCCACCCGTTGTCCGCCGCCGTGAGGTTTGGCGTGGGCACCTCGCCAAAGTTGCGGTGGGCGTTGACCAGCGTGCGGTGGACAAGGTTGCCCCACGTCGCGACGAGCTCATCGTTGTTGCGGCGCACGAACTCGGCCCAGGTGAAGTCGGTGTCCTGGTTCTCCGGCCCGGCGATCATCAGGTAGTAGCGCAGCGCGTCGGCGTCGTATCGGTCCAGGACATCGCGCACATAGACGACCTGGCCGCGACTGGTGGAGAGCTTCTTACCCTCCATGTGCAGGTGCTCGCTGGCGACGATTTCATCCGGCAGCTCCAGGTCGCCGACGCCCATGAGGATTGAGGGCCACATCACGGTGTGGAAGGTGATGTTGTCTTTGCCCATCACGTAGTAATGCCAGGCGTCCGGGTTTTGCCACCATTCCTTCCAGGCGTCCGGTTCACCGCGCTGGACGGCCCATTCGATCGACGCCGACAGGTAGCCGATCACGGCGTCGAACCACACATAGATCTTCTTGTGTGGGTTGTCTTCCCAACCTGGGAGCGGCACGGGCACGCCCCAATCCAGGTCGCGTGTGATAGCGCGTCGCTTGAGGTTTCGCACGTACTCGAGCGAGTACTTGCGCACGTTTGCGCGCCAGTTGTCGTGCTTCTCGATCCAATCCTTGAGCTGCTCCCCGAATGCGGGTAGGTCAAAGAAGAAGTGCTCGGTTTCGCGAAACACCACAGGTGCATTGCTGCCGCGTTGGTGCGGCTCGATCAGGTCGATCGGGTCGAGCTGGTTGCCGCAGTTGTCGCACTGGTCGCCGCGAGCGTCGGCGAAGCCGCAGATCGGGCACTTGCCTTCGATGTAGCGGTCCGGCAGGGTGCGGCCTGAAGCCGGATCGAAAGCTCCCATCTGCTTTTCTTTGACCAGGTAGCCCTTCTCGTACAGCTTGAGGAACAGGTCCTGGGTGACGCGATAGTGGTTGGCGGTCGTCGTCCGCGTGAAGATGTCGTACGTCATGCCGAGGCGGCGAAGGTCCTCGACGATCAGCGCGTTGTTGCGGTCGGCGAACTCGCGCGGCGGGACGCCTTGCTTGTCCGCTTCATAGGTGATCGGCGTGCCGTGCTCGTCGGTGCCGCTCGCCATGAGCACCCGCGACCCTCGCAGCCGCTCAAAGCGCGCCAGCACGTCAGCGGGCACCGCGAAGCCGGCCACGTGGCCGATGTGTCGAGGACCGTTGGCGTAAGGCCACGCCGGCGCGACCAGGACGGTTCTTCGTTCAGCCTTTGTTTTGGGCACCGGAGATCACAAGGGTAATCTCGCCACGCGGCGGGTCGCCTAGCGCTGCCAGCACCTCGGACGCCCGGCCGCGCAGCAGCTCCTCGTGGAGCTTGGTCAGCTCGCGTGCCAGCGTGAGGTGACGTTCGGGCATGACCTCGGCGATGATCGCCAGCGATTTCCTGATCCGATACGGCGAGTCGAACGCGACGGCGGGCCGGGGATCAGCGTCCAGAGTCGCGAGCAGCCGGCGGAGGTCACCCTGCTTGCGAGGCAGGTAGCCCAGGAAGGCGAAGCCGGGGCCGCCGTAACCCGCGACTGATAACGCGGCCGTGACCGAGCTGGGTCCAGGAATAGGCACCACGGTATGCCCCGCGGCCCACGCCGCGGTGACGAGGGCCTGCCCTGGATCCGACAGCGTCGGTGTCCCCGCGTCACTCACGAGCGCGACGTCGTGCTGGTCGAGCTCTGCCATCACGCGCGGCAGTCCGCGGCGCTCCACGGGGGCGCGGTAGCTGATGAACGGCTTCCGGATGCCGTGCCGAGCAAGCAGTCTCGCGGTGACGCGCGTGTCCTCGGCGGCAATGGCCCCGACCTCGCCGAGGACGCGCAGCGCGCGAGCGCTCACATCCTCGAGGTTGCCGATCGGAGTCGCCACCACGTAAAGCGTGCTCATGACACTAGATGCCGGAGGGAGCACCCCCACTCCCGCGAGGCTCGCTGCGCAAGCCTGGCGGGACCTCCTCGGCGAGCGGGGAGGCGAGCCAGTCGCCAACTCTGTCCGCGATCTCGGATGCCGGGCCGACGAAACGTGAGGCGGGCGGCAGCACGTCCAGGAAGGCCTTGCCGTAGTCACGGCCCAGGATTCGGTTGTCGAGGATCACAACGGCGCCTCGGTCGGTGGAGCGCCGGATCAAGCGGCCGAAGCCTTGCTTGAGCCGCAGCGCTGCCTGTGGCAGCGCGAGCTGGGCGAATCCGTCGCGGACCTGTTCCGCCCGAGCCGCATAGACGGGTTCCGTCGGGACGGGAAAGGGAAGGCGAACCATGATCACGCAGCTCAGCCTCTCACCGGGCACGTCGATGCCCTCCCAAAAGCTCGCGGTGCCAAGCAGAAGCGGGCGCTGAGCCTCCTCGAACGATTTCAAGAGCTGGCGGCGCTGGCCATCGATGCCTTGGCCGAGGATCAGGACCTCGTCCAGGTCGACGCGGTGCTTCAACGCCGTGTGAACGTCGCGCAACTGGCGATGCGAGGTGAAGAGCACCAGCGTGCGGCCACCGACCCGCCGGGCGACGGACGCGATGACCTCTTCGACTTGCTGGTCGAATGTCGCGTGCTCGGGCGCGGGGAAGTCCGCCGGCAAGCAGACCAGCGCCTGGTGAAGGAAGTCGAACGGTGACGGAAGGATGAGCTCCTCGATCCCCGCGCCGAGGCCAACTCTCGACCTGAAGTAGTCAAAGTTGCCACCGACGGCCAGGGTTGCCGACGTGAAGACCGTCGACTGCCGCTCGGCGTAGACGCGCTCGCGCAGCAGAACGCCGACGTTGATCGGCGCCGCGCGCAGGACAAGGTTCTCCGTCCGCGCGAGCAGCGTGAACCAGTAGACGCGATTCGGGTCAGGCGACAGCAATGCCTCGTCGAGCACGCGCGCCGCGGCCTCCAGCCGACCGCGGATGATCTCGAGCTCGCGGATGCCCTGGTCGGGCTCAGAACCGCCCAGCCAGTCGCGCACTCCGGCGACGGCACGGCGCAGCCCCCCATCCAGGGCGGCAAGCGCGGTCATGGCGTTTTCTGCGGTGAGGCTCATCGAAAGCCACCCCTCGTCTTGCCGCAGCGCCGGCGTAAGGCGGACCGAGTCGTCCCTGCGCTCGGATTCACCAAGCTTCATCCCAACCCATCTGGCGGCCAGGTCGAAGAGCTCGCGCACGCGCTGGCCGGCCACCAGGCTCATCGGGACCGCCTGGCCGAAAGCGTCGTCTGACGAACCGAGGTGCGGCTGCCGGCGCAACTCAGCTAACAAACCAGAGGGGGCGCCCCCTCCCCCGCGAGGCTCGCTGCGCGACCCTGGCGGGGCCTCCCCACTTGGCGGGGAGGCAAGACGTTCAAGCAGCGCGAGCAAGCCCGGGCCGTCCACCTCCTGGCGAAGACCACGCGTCGCCGCCTCTTCGAGGTGGTGGGCTTCGTCGATCACGAGGTGGTCGAAGTCTGGAAGCAGACCACCCCCCACCTCCGCGTCGGCGAGCAACAGCGCATGGTTGACCACGACCAGGTTCGACGCCTCAGCCTCAGCGCGGGCGCGGTGGACATAGCAGTCCTCTTTCGTGCAGTGAATCCCGACGCAATCCAGGGGGTCTGAGGCGATTTGCGCCCACAGCACTTCCTCTCGCCCGTGAAGGCGCAGCTCCGAGCGGTCGCCGCTCTCGGTCGTGTGCAGCCACATCAGAACCTTGAGCTTGAACTTCAGGTCATCAGAATCCTTGCAGGGCTCTGCGAGGTATCGGCGCCAGCGCCGCAGCGATACGTAGTTGGACCTTCCCTTGAGGAGGCATGCCTTGAAGTCCCACGGCAGCCACTCGCGTAGGCCGGGCAGGTCTTTGCCCATCAGCTGTTCCTGCAGGGTGTGAGTGTTCGTCGAGACGACCACGCGCTCGCGATGGCGCACGGCGCGAGCGATCGACGGCACGAGGTAGGCGAGGCTTTTCCCGGTGCCCGTACCAGCCTCGACCACAAGCGTGCCGCCTCGCGCCTGGATCTGGGCGACGGCAAGCAGCATCTGGAGCTGCGGCTCGCGGTGCTCGTAGCCTGGGAGCAACCCGGCCAGGGGTCCCCCAGGACCAAGCAGCGCCGCGACGGCCGCCGGGTCGTCAGGAGGCGGCTCGGCCGACCTGCCCCTGACGGAGTCGACAACCTCGGCCGACGCTGCACCAGGGTCCGGGTTGGGCGCGGTCAGCGCGTCGGCGAAGAAGCGAGCGATCGACCAGCCATACGGTGCAACGAGCGCCAGCATCGACTCCTTCAACGCCTCATCGAGCGTCGCCGCCTCCTCGCGCAGCCGAAGCAACAGCTGCCGGGTCGCGTCGGCGTCATCCAGGGCGCGGTGGGGCCTCGGCTGCGTGAACCCCATCTCCGCAGCGAGCAGCGGAAGGCTGTGGCTCGCCGCCGACGGCAGAAGGATGCGCGCCACGTCCAGGGTGTCCAGGATCTCCGTGGACGGGTCCCACAGTCCTGCCGCCGTCAGGAAGTCGACATCGAGCCGAGCGCCGTGCCCGACCGGCTGGCGGCCCCGGAGGAAGTCGGCCAGCTCGCGCAGGGCGGACTCCGCGCTGGCCGCCCCCCGGAGCTCCTCGGGCTTGATCCCCGTGAGCCGGAGGACTGTCTCAGGAACGGCGCGGCCGGGATCGACCAGGCGTTCAAGAGTCGTGGTCACGCGCTCGGGCGTGAAGGCCACGGCGCCAACCTCGATTACTCGGTCTCGGGCCGGGTCGAGACCTGTGGTCTCGAGGTCGAGGGCTGCGTATTCCGGCACCGAACGCGATTCTACGTAACGCTGGTGAGAGGGAACCGGCTCGGTTCCCTCTCATGCGGGGCGCTCAACGGCCGCTCGAACCCGGCCGCCCACGCGGCGTCAGCATTAGTGAAGCGGGGTCGTAAGCCGAGCGCCGGTTGGTATATTTGCGCGCGATGGTAACCGGGGCGATCGAGGCACCCAAGCGTCTGGAGGACCTCCACGTCCGGCGTGACCTCGTCGCGAGCCTTCTCCTCCGGACCATCGCCTTCGCGGACCAACTGAGCGGCGCGGCGATCGAGACGCGGCTCGGTTTGCCCTTCGAGACGCTCCAGCCGATCATCGAAGAGTTCCAGAAGTCCCAGTTGATGGACACGATGGGATTCTCGAACGATCCCGGTGTCGAGGGTCGTCCCATCCCCGTGCGCATGAACTACGTCGTGTCGAGTGCGGGCCGCCAGCGTGCCTCCGAGATGTCCGCCGTGCAGACGCGATATCTGGGGCCCTGCCCGATCAACTTCGATGACTACCTCGGTCTCGTCCGTTCTCAGGTGACCGGGAAAGCCAATGTCACAGACGCGCTCCTGAAGAAGGCCCTCGGCACCCTGGAGCTCGAACAGCACGTGATCGACCAGATCGGCGGCGCCATGGTCTCGCGCGCCTCGCTCTTCATCTTCGGAGCTCCCGGAAACGGCAAGAGCACGATCACCGAGCGAATGGCCCTGTTGATGGGCGCCCCGATCGAGATTCCCCACGCCGTCGCAATCGGCGATGAGATCATCCGGGTGATCGACCCGGTCTATCACAAGATCGCAGAGGGCGAGCAGCCGATTGATCGGAGGCTGGTCAAGGTGGAACGCCCGGTGGTCGTGGCGGGCGGTGAGCTCAAGCTTCAGCAGTTGGACCTCACCTACGACGCGTCCAACCGCTACTACGAGGCGCCGCTCCAGTGGAAGGCCAACGCGGGCGTATTTGTGATCGACGACTTCGGCCGGCAAGAGGTGCCGCCGATGCGGCTCCTGAACCGATTCATCGTCCCCATGGAGAAGAAGGTCGACTACCTGGACCTGTCGGCATCGGGCCGCAAGATCGAGCTGCCTTTCCTGTGCCAGGTCGTCTTCTCGACGAACCTCTCGCCCACCGAGCTCGTCGACGAGGCCTTCCTGCGCCGGATGGCGTACAAGATCGGCGTCGGCAACCCATCGCCCGAGGCGTTCGGCCGCATCCTGCGGTACGAGTGCGACCGCCAGGGCGTCCAGTTCGACGAGAAGGCGGTCGGGTACCTGCTCAACAACCTGTACGGGAAGAAGCCCCTTCGCGGCTCCCATCCGCGGGCGTTGATGGCGCGGCTCGTCGACCTCGCCAACTACCGGCAAGAGCCGCCGCGCCTGACTCCGCAAACTCTGAAGGAGGCGTTCGACGCTTGCTTCAACCCGGCGCTCGGCAGCCTCACCGAGGACGACTGGGCCCGACCAGCCATCGGCTAATCATCAGGGGGCGCCCCCACCGGCCCTTCGGGCCACCTCCCCGGCGAGCGGGGAGGTGACTCCCGCCAGCCGCTTGCGCAGAGACTCCAGGTCGCCGAACGCACCGCGCTGCTCCGGTGGAAGGAGCTCGGCGATGGCGAGCATGATCGCGTCCGAAGCTTCCTGGTGTGAGACCCGCGTCCCGTCCGTGCGTTTCTGGAGCACGAGGAACGGCCTGCCGAACATCACGGTGACCCTGGTCCGGCGCGGCCAGCGGGCGCCCTTGGGCAGGCACTTGCGCGTCCCGGTGAGCGCAACCGGCAGGACCGGACAACCTGCTTTCAACGCGATGAAGCCGGCGCCAGGCTCAGGCGACGCGAGCAGGCCAGACTCGACGCGCGTCCCCTCCGGATAGATGATCAGCGCCTGACCGGCCCTCAAGAGGTCGAAGGCTCTCCGCAGCGCCGCGCGGTCCGCCGTGTGACGCACCACGGGAAACGCGTGGTAGCTGCGAAAGATGAATCGTAGGAGCCCGGTCCGGAAGTATTCCGACTTGGCCATGTTCCAGGTGTCGTCGCGCGGTACGAAGGCGGGCACAATCGGCGGGTCGAGCGTCCCCGAATGGTTCGGGCAGATCAGGAGTGCTCCGGCGCGGGGAATGTTCTCGACGCCGACGACGGTGAACAGCCCGACCAGGTAGGTCCGGGTGAGGGTGCGCATGACCGCCCGAAGAAAGGCGTAGATCATCCGGTGATGTGCTTCAGGATCCGATCGACCACCTGCTCCATGTCGAGCCGGTCGGTGTCGATCACCACCGCGTCTGGCGCCGGCCGCAACGGAGCGATCGCACGCTGCGTGTCGACACGATCACGCTCCTCGACTTCCTTGCGCATCGCTTCCTCATCCACGCGCTCGCCCCGCCGCTCGTACTGCCCTGCGCGGCGACGGACCTTCTCCTCGAGGCTCGCCACCAGGAAGAACTTGTGATCCGCATCCGGAAAGACGATGGTGCCGATATCGCGGCCGGCCATCACCACCCCCGTGCCGCCCATCCGCCTCTGCTGGGCGACGAGCGCATGTCGCACCGCAGGGATGGCGGAGATCAATGGCAGCGCGTCGGCATAGTCGGCGTCGTAGATCCCCTCGGTGAGGTCGACGCCGTTCGCCGAGATGTGCTCTCCCTCGATTCTCACCTCGGTTGAGTCTGCCAGCTGCGTCATCGCCTCAGAATCGCGCGGTTCGATACCCCGGTCGGCGGCGATCCGCGTGATGGCGCGATACATCAGGCCGCTGTCGACGAAGGGAAGACCGAGGGCCTCAGCGACGCGGCGACCGACAGCCGACTTGCCGGAGGCGACGCCGCCATCGATCGCGACGATCATCTGGAGGGAGCGCTCACCGCGCGCTGGAGCGCGGCGATCTCTGCTGCGCCCAACACCCGCCAGCCACCCGTCTTCAAGCGCCCCAGCTTCAAAGGGCCAAAGCCAACCCGGCGCAGCGATTGGACCTTGTGGCCGGTCGCATGCAGCATGCGGCGAACCTGGCGGTGACGGCCTTCGCGGATCACGATCCGAACTTCGGCGATGCCGGAGTCGCGACTCCCGGGCGTGATCCGAAGCACGTCAACCTCGGCGGGAGCGGTCAGGCCGTCGTCGAGCTTGATGCCAGTGCGCAAGGTGTCGAGGTCAGCGGTGCTGGGATTGCCGGCGACAAAGGCGATGTACTCCTTGCTCACCTTGTAGCCCGGATGGGTGAGCCGATAGGCGAGGTCGCCATCGTCCGTGAGCAGAAGCAGGCCCGCAGTGTCGGCGTCCAGGCGGCCGACCGGGAACAACCGATGCCCACCCTTACCTTCGTCCCCGATCACGTCGAGCACTGTGGTTCTCGATGACTCGTCCTTCGCCGTAGTGATTACGCCCAGCGGCTTGTTCAAGACGATGTACCGGTGTCGCGTGACGGGCTTGACGGCTCGCCCGTTGACGGTGACGCGGTCGTGTTCTGGGTCGATGAGAACGCCACTCGGCGGCGGGGGCTTGCCGTTGACAAGCACGGCTCCTGACGCAATGAGCTCGTCGGCGGCACGGCGGCTGGCCACCCCGGCTCGGGCCAGGAATCGATTCAGGCGTTCTTGGTTAGCGGCCGCGCTCTCGATGCTCCACCTGCCTGATGTGTCGCGGCGCGACACTATACCTCGAGTCGGGGCGTGGGCAGGTGATCGAGCGACTCGAGACCCATCACCTGGAGAAACCGCATCGTGGTGCCGTAGAGCTTTGGTTGGCCCGGTCCGGAGCCGCGCCCGACTTCGGTGATCAGATCGCGCAGCTCGAGGTTGGTGAGAACGCTCTCGCAGTTGACACCTCGCACGTCTTCGATCCGCGAGCGCGCGACCGGCTGCTGGTAGGCGACGATGGCGAGTGTTTCGTACGCGGCCGGCGAGAGCTTGCCCGAGACATCAGGATGGATCGCGCGCCGCACCGCCGCCGCAAATTGCGGCCGGGTGGCGAGGTGAATCTCGTCGTGGTGTCGCATCAACATCACACCGCGTCCGTCCAACGCCTGGCGAAGCTCCTCGAGCGCCCGCTCGACCGCGGTTCGATCCGTGTCGGTCGCGTGCTGGAGCTCGCGGAGCTTGAGGGGCCGGTTGGAGCTGAAGAGGATCGCCTCCAGCGTGGCGGAGACCTCACTCACCGGACGGCTCCCTGGCCTCGACGTGGATCGGGCCGAAGCGCTCTTTCTGGCGGACGCGCACGAGCGACCGTCGCAGCAGCTCCAGGACCGCGACGAAGGTCACGACGGCTTCGAGACGATCCTCCGACTCGAGGATCAACTCCACGAGCTCGATCGGTCCGTCTCGGAGCCGATCGGAGATGAGGTCGAGCTTTTCCTGCAACGTCCAGGTGCGGCCGGTGACGACCAGGGGTCGGGGAGGGATCCGAGCGAGGACGCTGTTGAAGGCAACCAGAAGGAGCTCGACTTCGAGGCGCTCCTCCTGGCCGCCGGCCTCGACCGGCCGCGCGGGCGGCGGGAACGCAAAGGAATCCTTCTGCGCTCTCTCCATCAGCTCGCCCGCCATCTCCTTGTAGGCGCGGTACTCTTCGAGCCGCCTGCGGACCTCCTCTTCCCAACCGAGCAGGTCGGTCTCCTCATCGGTGGGTGGCTCGCCGGGCAACAGGCGGATCGACTTGAGCAGCAGCAGGCGCGCCGCCATCCACAGGAACTCGGCCATCTCTTGTGGGTCCACGGCCTCGCGAGCGGCGACCTCCGCGAGGTACGCATCTGTCACCTTCGCCAACGACACCTGGAAGATGTCGAGCTCCTCGCGTTCCACCAACGCGAGAAGAAGCTCGAGCGGCCCTTCGAACACCGGCGTCTTGACGTCGAGTCTCGGACCAACGTCCACGAGCCGTAAGGCTACCTTAGGTTGACTTGGTGGAATTTCTCGACGCGAGCCGTCGCTCGCCAGCGACGCATGAGGGCAGCCGGGCTTCGGGTTTGGCTCGAATGTGCAAGCCGCGCCTCGATCTTCTTGCTCAGCACTTCATCCACGTCCACCTCGAGCGAGGGCTGCTGGCCGCCAAAGCACCATGCCTCAGCAGTCTGGTGAGGCGGTCCGGCCTTCGGGAAGGTGAGCGCATCGCGTGCACTCGGCCACGCGGCGTCAAGGGCGACGCGCCCGACGACACGGTGGTCGGGATGAAAGCGATACGGGACATTGGGGTCGAAAGTTAGTAGAACGTCAGGCTTCAAGGTGCGGATCTCACGCACGAACTCCTCGCGCAGCTCGAGGGTTTCGACCAGCTCGGCGTCGGGATGGCGGAGGAAGGCGACGCGCTCCACGCCCATCACGTCCGCGGCCAGCTCCTGCTCGCGCTCACGGATGCGCGCCACCTTCGCGCGAGACTTGCTCGCGTCAGGCGCGCCCTTGTCTCCTGAAGTCGCGAGCACGAGGTGGACGACGACGCCACGACGAGTCATCAACAAGACGGCGCCGGCGCAATAGAACTCAATGTCGTCCGGATGCGCGACGATGCAGAGGGCGCGCTTGATCCGGCGATCGTCGGGTCCGCTGAAGAGTTTCGGCGACACTAGCGCCTCGACTCTTCCAGCAGTTCGTGGGCTCGCGCCACCGCCTTCGGCGTCACGCCGCCGCTCATCATCCGGGCGAGCTCCCGCGCGCGCTCGTCATCCGAGCTCAGTTCCCGCACGGACACGACATTGCGCCCGTCTGCCCCCGGAGATTTCTCCACGAGTAGGTGGTGATCGGCGAACGCCGCGATCTGCGCCAGGTGCGTGACCACGAGGACCTGGTGTCGCGAACCAAGGGCTTTGAGGCGTAGGCCGACCTGCACCGCGGCTTCGCCGCCGATTCCGGCATCGACCTCGTCGAAGACCAGCGTCGGAAGCCGGTCGGCGTCGGCACCGACCGTCTTTATGGCCAGCATCACGCGAGCCAGCTCGCCGCCTGAGGCGACGCGCGCCAGCGGCTGGAGAGGCTCCCCGGGGTTGGCTGAGAACATCATCTCCGCGCTCTCCGCGCCAGCCGGACCGATCTCGGCTCCGGGCCTCAGGGCGATCTCGAAGCGTGCGCCATCGAGGCGCAGGCCTGCGAGCTCGCGGGCGACTGCCTTCTGCATCCGGCGAGCGGCCCCATCCCGGGCCTCGGTCAAGCGCGCGGCGGCGGCCCCTAGCTCGGTGCGAGATGTATCGCGCTCGGTCTGCGCGGCTGCGACCGCCCCTTCGAGGTCTTGCGTCGCACCGATCTGCAGCTCGAGGCGGCGGCCCTCCTCGACCGCGGATTCGAGTGTGCCACCGTACTTGCGCTTGATCCCGTCAAGGACGGCGAGGCGCGATTCGATCGTTTCCAGCCGGGCTGGGTCGGAATCCAGCACGTCGCCATAAAGCCGGATCTCAGCAGCAGCGTCCGACGACTCCTCCGCGAGCACCTCCAGGCGCGCCGCCTGCTCGCGGAGCCGAGGGTCGAGCTCGGCCGCAGAGCGGATGGCTGCTGCCGCGCGCGCCACGCCATCCTCGCGCAGCGCGTCGATCGCCTCCTGCCCGAGCTGCGCGAGGCGAGCAGCATGCCTGGCCCCTGCTCGCTCGGCCGAAAGCTCCTCGTCTTCGCCCGGGCGCAGGTCTGCGGCTCGCAGCTCCTCGAGCTGCCAGCGCATGAACTCGTGCTCGCGCTTGCCGCGCGATCGCAGCTGCTCGAGGTCGCGAACCTTGTTGCCGGCAGCGACCCAAGCCGCGTGGCTCACGGCCACCGCGGCCCGCATCTCCAGGGCTCCGGCGTACCCGTCGAGAAGCTCGGTCTGCGTGTCGCTGTCGAGCAGTGCGTGGTGCTCGTGCTGCCCGTGGAGCGCAACGAGGTTGCGCCCGAGCTCACGCAGCTGGCCCGGAGTGGCCTGCCGCCCATCGATTCGCGCCGTGCTGCGTTTACCCAGCTCGCGCTGCAGCACCAGCGCCGCCCCGCCAGATTCAAACGCTCCCTCCACCGACGCCCGCTCGGCACCGTGGCGGACCAGCTCGGCGCCCCCCCTCGCGCCCAGCGTCAGGCTCAGCGCATCGACGATGAGCGACTTCCCGCTGCCGGTCTCACCGGTGAGGAGGTTGAGGCCCGCTCCGAAGCGAACCCGACACTCCGCAACGAGCGCCAGGTCACGGACTCTGAGTTCTTTGAGCATTCCTGGCCACCACCTATTTAGGGACGAGGGGACGGCCCCAGCCGAGCTTGTCGCCCAACCGCCGGTAGAACCCCTCCGGAGGGGTGAAGCGAACCACCTTGAGGCGGCGGGGATGCGACCCGCATCGGACCGTGTCTCCGGTCGCGACTGCTCGCCCGCGACGGCCGCCGTCGATCCGCATCTCGGCCGGCCCGCGCAGGACCGACAGTGTGATGTCCTGGCCAGGCGGAAAAACGATCGGTCGCACCGTGAGCGCGAATGGGTTCATCGGCACGAGCACCAGGTCGCGAAGCGTCGGTTCGAGGATTGGCCCGCCGCTGGCGAGCGCATAGGCGGTGGAACCGGTGGCCGTCGCGACCATCACGCCGTCCGCATCGATCACACCGACCGCCTGGCCGCCGACGTCGATCTCGACTCGCAGCATGCGCGCCGTGCCCGAGTGGTCGACCACGACCTCATTGAGCCCGATCGACCGGGCAACAGTTCGCCCGCCACGGTTCAACGCCACCTGCAAGATCGTTCGCTCCTCGATCCGGAACGCACCATCAAGGAAGCGCGACAGGCCTTCTTCGAGCTGGTCCGACTCGAGCTCGGTGAGGAAACCGAGCCGGCCCAGGTTGACTCCGAGGATGGGAATGCCACGCGGTGCGGCGAGCCGAGCCCCAGCGAGAAAAGTTCCATCGCCGCCGAGCGTGACGACCAGCCCAGTGTCCTTGAGGCGGGCTGTGATGGCGTTCAGAGGTCCGTCGCGTTGGGCCTCCCAACCCTCGACGCCGCGATCTTTCAACGTAGCGATGGCGCGGTCGATCACCGACTGTTCGGCTCGCGGTCCACGGAGGATGCAGACGTTCATCTACCAATCCCAACCAGGTGGATGAAGAATTCCTGGTTGCCACCCGCACCGGTTATCTCGGAAGGCGCCTCGCCCGCAATCTCGTATCCGTTGCGCGGGCACCATTCCCGCATCCTCTGGAGCGCGGCCTCGATCGCGACCGCGTCGCGGACGATGCCACCCTTCCCCACCTCCGCCCGGCCGACCTCGAACTGGGGTTTGAACAGCGCCACCACCTCGGCTTCCGGCGCGGCGCGGCGCAGCGCGGGCAGCACCGTCTGGAGGCTGATGAACGAAACGTCGACCACGATGAGGCTGACAGGCTCCGGGAAGGCGTCGAGATCGCGTGCGTTGACTCGCTCGATCACGACGACCCGCGGGTCCTGGCGCAACCTCCAGTGGATCAGCCCGCGGCCGACGTCGATCGCGAACACCTTCACGGCGCCACGCCGCAGCAGCACGTCGGTGAACCCACCGGTCGAAGCGCCGATGTCCGCGCAGACGCGGCCCAGCGGATCGATCCTGAATCGATCGAGCGCCGGACCGAGCTTCAACGCCCCACGGCTGGCAAAATCCGGGCCCGCGTCGACGGAGATGTCCGCGTCGTCGCTGACGCTGCGGTCCGGCCGGCGCACCGTCTCCCCCGCAACCCGCACCTTTCCCGCCAGGATGAGAGCTTGCGCCCGCTCCCGCGACTCGGCAAGGCCGCTTCTTGTGACCATCACGTCAAGGCGCGGCATCGCTTTCAGAGGATGAGCCCGACGCCTATACCGATGGCGGCTCCCACCAACACCTCGAAAGGTGTGTGGCCCAACAGCTCTCGCAGCCGCTGTTCCTGCATGCCACGCATGTGCACCAGGTCCTCGACCAGGCGGTTCAAGATCGCCGCTTGCCGGCCGGCAGCCCGGCGCAACCCGGCGGCGTCGTACATGACCACGAACGAGAAGATAAGGGCGATCGCGAACGCAGCGGAAGAGACGCCCGCATATTTACCGACGGCCGTGGTCATGCCCATCACGATCGCGGTGTGACTGCTGGGCATCCCACCGGTTTCTGCGAGGACGCGCAGGTTCAGCCGTCGCTGGCGCATCGAGGTGAGGGTGACCTTGGCCACCTGGGCGATCGTCCAGGCCACCAGAGGGGCGAGAAGAAACTTCACACGCTCACTTCCAGCGATCGGGCGATCTGGTCTGCGCGAGCTTTCAGCTCGTCAAGGCGGGACTGCGCCTCGGCGAGAAGGAGGACCGCCCGCTGGTGCGCGGCGACCAGCTCCTCGAGCGGAGCCGTGCCGCCGGCCAGCTCAGCAATTGTCGTCTCGAGGGTGGTGAGAAGCTCCTCGAACCGTACCGTCTCGACTGGAGGTTCTGCGCCGGGCGGTATTGCCGGGCCCACCTCCTAAATCGCGGTCGCCGCGACGCGGCCGAGGATGCCGTTCACGAAGCGGCCTGCCTCCTCTCCAGAGAATGTCTTGGCCAGCTCAATCGACTCGTTGATCGCGGCCTTGGTCGGAACGTGGCGGTCGATGGCGATCTCGTAAACGGCGATGCGCAGGATGATGCGGTCGACCTTCGCCATCTGCCCGAGCTTCCAGTGCTCGGATGCTTCGCTGAGGATCGAGTCGAGCTTCTCGCGATTGGCGATCACCCCGTTGACCAGCTGTAGTGCGAAAGTCGCGACGTCCGGAGTGGCCGCCCCCTCGGCGGCGTGATAGCGCAAGACCTCTTCGGGGTCGTCGTCCGCGCCTTCCAGCTGGAACAGGGTTTTCAGCGCCAGCTCCCTGGCTTGGTGTCTCTTCCCCACGGTTCCTTCTAGTTGGCGAAGGCGACGCTGGAAACGAAGACGTTGACCTCCCCCACTTCCAGGCCAAGCATCCGCTCGGTCGCTTCGACGACATTCGTCTGGACTGAAGCCGCGACATCGGCCAGCTTCGCATCCGAGTCCACCGTGATGAAGACCTCGAGGTGGATCGAGCGATCCGACTCGATGTGCACCCGCACGCCGCGGTGCGCGGATTGGCGCCGCACCCAGTCGCCGAAATGACGCGCAGCGGCCTCATCCATGCCTTCGACGCCTTCGACCTCGCACGCCGCGAGGGCCGCGATGCTGGCGATGACCTCGTTGGCCACGCGGACCGCTCCCAGCGAGCCGTTCTGACTCATCAGGGGCATGCTACCCCACTTATGCGAGGGGGCCGGCTCGATTCCCTCTCATGCTCAGGCTCGCTCCATGTAGGTCTGGGTTCGTGTGTCGACCCGGATCACGTCGCCGGGCTGGATGAAGAGGGGAACCTGGATCGTGGCCCCGCTCTCGAGCTTCGCCGGCTTGGTGCCTCCCGAAACCGTGTCCCCTCTAAACCCTGGATCGGTCGAGACGACCTTCAGCTCCACGTTGATCGGCAGCTCGACGCCGATCAGCCGGTCCTGGTACCGCAGCAAGAAGGCGGTGCTTCCGTCCTTCAAAAGTGGCAGCACCGACTCCAGGAGCTCTTCATCGACTGGCACCTGGTCGTAGGTCTGCGTGTCCATGAAGTAGTGGTGCGTGCCGTCCGCGTACAGGTACGTCGCCTCGTTCTTGTCGATCCGGACCGTTTTGTACTTGTCGGCGCTGCGGAAGCTCTGCTCGAAGATCGAGCCGGTCAAGAGGTTGCGCAGCTTGGCCTTGATCACGGCGCCGGCGCGAGCCAGCTTGATGTGCTCGACGCTGACGACCTGCAGCAGCTGGCCGTCCATCTCGAACATCGTCCCATTGCGAAAGTCGCCGGTGGAGATCACTGCTTCGCCAAGCCCGGTGATCCGTCTGTCACAGCTCGGCCAAGTAATCCATCGCGAGTCCGTACCCCGCGAAGCCCAGCCCTGTGATCACGCCTCGCGCGGCACGGGCGGTCACGCTCTTCGACCGGAACTCTTCGCGCGCGTGGATGTTTGAGATGTGGACCTCGACAGTTGGGACCTCAAGCGCCTGGAGGCAATCGAAAAGTGCGAGCGAGTAGTGAGACAGCGCGCCCGGGTTGATCACGATCCCGAGCGCCCCCGGCGCTTCTTTCTGGAGGAAATCGATGATTGCGCCCTCGTCGTTGCTCTGGAAAACGCTGACGGTCACGCCCAGCGCGCGAGCCTTGGCACGAACGGTTTTTACGAGGTCGGCCAGCGAACGGGTGCCGTAGATGTGCGGCTCCCGCTTACCGAGCAGGTTCAGGTTGGGTCCGTTGACGATCACGATCCGCTTCATGCGAGCGCTCGTGTCACGACTCGTCGAATCAACGGTGACGGAACAGCGTGCCCAGGCTCCGCGTGGCCGAGCCGGCGCGGCATGACCCACGCGACCTTGCCTCGGCGCGCCTTCTTGTCCCTGGAGATCGCCGCCAGCACGCGGGCCGGGTCGACGTGAGGAACCCTGTCAGGCAATCCATACGCCGCGAGCAGCTCGTCCTGGGACTCGACGAGGCGCTTGCCGCACAGGTCCATCGACAGGGCGATCCGTGCCGCAACTCGCAGACCGAACGCGACGGCCCGGCCGTGTGAGATTCGGAAGCCGCTGGCCGCCTCGAGCGCGTGGCCTGCCGTGTGTCCGTAGTTGAGGATCGCGCGCGGTCCCTTCTCGCGTTCGTCCTTGGCAACGACCAGCGCCTTAGCCGCAACGCACCGAAACACCACCCTTTCGAGCATCGCGCGGTCGGCGGCGAGAAGGCGCGGACGCTCCTTTTGCAGGAGGTCGAACAGGCCCCGATCCATGGCAACGGCGTACTTTACAACCTCGGCGAACGCGTCCCGATAACTCGCCGCAGGCAGCGTTTCTATGCACGCAATGTCGGCGATTACCGCGGAAGGCTGCCAGAAGGCGCCGATGGCATTCTTGGAGCGTGTTCCGTTGATGCCGGTCTTGCCTCCGATGCTCGAATCGACCATCGCCAAAAGCGTCGTCGGTACTCCTACCAGGCGAATGCCTCGCTGCCAGACCGCGGCCGCGAAGCCGGCCAGGTCCCCCACCGTGCCGCCCCCCACTGCGATCACGCAACCGCCTCGATCGATGCGCTCGCGCTCGAGGAACGCCAGCACCTCGTGGAGCTGGTCCATGGATTTCGATCGCTCCCCCACGGGGATCACGTGGATTGAAGTCTTATGCCCGGCGCGCTTGATCGACTTGGCGACCTTCACCGCCCATGGCCTGACGTTTAAGTCGGTGATGATCGCGACGCCGGTCGGGTCCAGCCGCGCAACGACGCCGCGCAGCTCGCGATTGATGTTGCTTCCGATGACCACCGGGTAACTTCCCGTCGACGAGTCGAGGATCAGGCGGACCAAAGCTTGATCACCTCATCCGCGACGATCGCAGGCGGGCGATCGCCATCCACACGATGAACCGCCTGCTCATACCGGGGCCGCCGTCGCTCGAAAAGCGACTGGACCTCCTCGCGGGAGCCGCCGGAGGCGAGCGGCCTCCCTGTGAGTTTGCGGATTCTTTCCCACATCGTTGCGAAGGGGACCTCGAGATACACCGTCGACGAGATGTCAGCCACCATGCGCCAGTTAGCGTCGTTGATGAGCGTGCCGCCCCCGAGCGCAACCACCGACCCTGGTTCCAGAGCACCGGCTAGCAGCCGGGTCTCCAGCGCGCGAAAAGCAGCCTCGCCTCCCTTGGCGAAGATCTCGGAGATCGGCATCCCCGCCTCCTCTTCGATCATGCGGTCCAGGTCGTGAAAAGGCGCCTCCGTGCGCTGAGCCACCATTGCCCCGACCACGCTCTTACCCGAACCCATGAAGCCGACGAGAGCAAGAGGTCTGGTCGACTTCATAACGGGGTCCCCGCGAACTCAAGGCGCAGCCTCGGAGTCAAGGGTCCCCGCGAACTCACAACGAAGCCTCCGAGTTCGTGGGGCCTTTTCGTGGGGCAATCAGACTCCGCTTGGGTTGGCCGGCGCGGCCGCCGGCCCGCCGCCTCGACGCTTCTCCGACTGCATGAATACCTGGTCGCGGAACGCGCCTGGGTTGGGCAGGTGGTTGAGAACCTCGGCGCCCTGGGCGCCGGCGGCGTCGACCTCGACTCGGCCGTATCCCAGCATGCGCCCCATGACCGACATCCTGGTCGTGCAGTCCTGGATCCGGTCGATCGGGATGACCTTCTCCTGGCGGCCGAAAACTCCGGTCTCGATCTTGATGCGCTGGTCAGTCAACGTGTACGCGGTCGACTGCCAGCGGATCCACACCACGATGAGCCACAGGAGCGCTATCGCGATTGCACTCAGGGTCAGATAGGTGCGAAAGCGAAGAGGCAGATTCCACGAGTTGTAGTTGTCCAGCAGGATGGTGAAATCCGCGATCACGACGAGGACCACCACGACGATCGGGATCCAGATTGACTTGATCAGGACGACCCAGTGCGGGTGGGCCTTGAGGACAAGGTTCTCGCCGGGTAGAAGGTTGCTCATGGCCGGGTATTCTCCACGATCAACCAGAAGAAAGTGGCAGGCCTGGATTTTGGAACAGCACGATCAGTGCGCCGGCGGCGAGGTACGGCCCGTAGGCGATCGTCCCTTTCATCGACCGGTGCCAAAGGATGAAGCCCACGGAGACTAGCCCGGCCAGGAACACTCCGTAGAAGAGCGCTTGCACGGTGGGCAGCGGCCCCAGCAGCAGGCCCATGAACAAGGCGAGCTTGACGTCACCAAACCCAAGCGCCTCTGCTTTGAAGATCGCCGAGCCGGCGAGGGCCAGGAGCAAGAACAGCAGCCCCGCCGCCAGTCCGGTTGCGATGCCCGCCCACCATGGATGGTCGAACAGACTCACGACCAGCGCCAGGGCCATGGACGGAAACATCACGCGATCGAGGATCAGTCGGTGCTCGAAGTCGAAGAAGATGACCTGCACCAGCACGAGCACGAACACGCTGCGCAGCACAATCAGCGGAAACGAGCCCAGCTCAGCCGCAAACAATCCAAACAGCAGTGCGCACAGGATTGGCGGTCCGTAAACCTGCCATCGCTTGTGGCCGGGCTCGAGGCCCTCCAGGTGCGCGAGCCTCACCGATCCCCAGCGCCCGACCCACCCGGCTCCCGCGCCGACCACCGCCCAGCCAACCGCGACGAGGACCGAGGCGCCGGCATTCACGGCTGCAGAGTCTCGCGCATCGAGCTCACCGGCGCCGGGCGACCAGTCCACGTCTCAAATGACCTCGCGCCCTGCGCGAGCAGGATCTCCCATCCGTCAGCCGTGCGGAGCCCGAGCGAACGTGCCTTGCGCACGAGCGGTGTGCCACCGGTGACGTAGACGAGGTCGATCACGGCACCCGTTTGGGGCAGCGCCGCCGGACGGATCGGCATCTCGTCGCGCCGGCCGAGCGGTGTGGCGTTTACAAGCAGGTCGGCGGACCTGACGAGCGTATGGAGCAATGGATCGTCCCACGCGATGTTCCGGCCGGGCACGTCGGCGTCTTGGGGATGCCTTGACACGAAGGTGAGGTGTGCGCCTTCGAGCGCCACCGCGGCGGCGCGAGCCGATCCGCCGGCGCCAAAAATGACAACCTTCGCGCCCTTCGGCTCGACATCGACACTCGCGATGGCGAACCGAATCGCCTCGATGTCGGTGTTCGATCCGACCAGCCGTCCTCCGTCGCGCACGACGGTATTGACCGCCCGCGCCCGCACTGCTTCTGGGTCGATGACGTCCAGGTGCTGCATGACGGCCTGTTTGTGCGGAATCGTGACGTTCGCACCGGCCACGTCCGGCTGCCGCAAACGGTTCACCGCCGCCGGAAGCTCAGTGGGCGACACGTCGAGCAGCTCGTATGTCCAGTCCAGGCCGACTGCGCCGAACGCCGCCTTGTGCATGTCGGGGCTTCGCGAGTAGGAGATGTCGTGCCCGATGAGAAATACCTTCAAATGCCCTCCCCCTGGGGAGAGGTCAGGTGAGGGGGAGGTCAAGGACCTAACTTCCGCTCACGCCGTACTTCTGAATGTCGCGATTGAAGTCCTGCTCATTGGTCTCGAAGTGCGTGACTCTCTGCCGGTCGGCGAAATAGAAGAGGTACTGGGTTTGGGGAGGGTTGATGCAGGCGAGCAACGCGGCCTTGCCGGGGTTGCTGATCGGTCCAGGGGGAAGGCCCCCGTGGAGGCGCGTGTTGTATGGCGTGTCCAGCTGCAGCTCGGTCCCTGTTGGCTCCGGTGAAAGTCTTCCGAGCGCGTACAGGAGAGTCGCGTCCACACCCAACGGCATATTGAGCTTGAGCCGGTTGTAGTAGACGCTGCATACGTTGCCGCGGTCGGTCGGCGTGTTGGCTTCGCGATCTACCATCGAGGCCAGGATGACGATGGCCTGGATGCTTTCCGCCGGGCGGGCCGGTGTGGCGTTGACGATTTGAGCCCGCAGGTCGGCCGAGAAAACCACCCCGAACTGGTCGAATTGCTTCTTGATCAGCCCGCGCACGCCGGCGGCCGGGTCGATGAGGTAGGTGTCAGGGAAGAGGTAGCCCTCGAAGGGCGCATCCGCGTTGCCGGGTCGCGAGGGCAGGAACGTATAGGTCGAGGCCCACGCAGGGTCCTTTGCGGCGGCGATGTAGTCGGCAGCGAGACCGATCTTCTTCGCCTCCACGACCTTGGCCTGCTCACTAAGGGGGAACCCCTCCGGGAACGTGATGGCCTGCTGATCGGACTTGCCGTGTTGAAGCGCGTCGACGATCTTGACAAGCGACATGTTTGTGTTGAGCACGAAAGATCCGGCCTGGAATTTGGGGGCAGCGTCGGTGACTCGCGTGTACAGGTCGAAGGCGATGGTGCTGCGGATCAGACCCAGGGTGTAGAGGTCCTGCCCAATTTGGGTTGGCGTCTCACCGAGGTCAATGTGGAACGCGACCGAGTGGTTGTTCGGAGAGATTGGGGTGTTCACGTTGAAATTCCACCAATCAAGGCCCCGAGACGTGCCGAAGCCGAGGATGGCGATCAGGAGCAGGATGACCAGCAGGCGCTTCACTCGACCTTGTCGTCCTCGAGCGCGGCGATCACCCGCTTGAACTCCTCACCATCAACCGTCTCCAAACCGCCGGCCGCCTCGCGCAGCAGGAGAACCTGGGAGGGATCGTTCTCCGCCTCGACCAGGTAGTAAGGCACTCCCTCGACGTCGAACGCGTCGTGGAGCTGAAACCGGCGCTCGAACCCGGTCTCATCGATCAGGGTGATGGATTGAGAATCGTCAGCCGCCACGCTTGGCTCGATGCGTGTCCAGGTGGCCCTGCAGCAGCAGGGTGGCCGCCACTCGGTCAACGCTTAGCCGGCGCTTCTCTCGTTTCACGCCCCCGGCGATCAAGGAACGTTCCGCTGCCGCCGTCGTGAGGCGCTCGTCGACCAGCTCGACCGGAAGGCCTGAGGCCTGGCGCAGGCCGTGCGCGAGCCGTTGCGCCGCAGCCGCCTCAGGTCCGCGCGTGCCGTCCAGCCGCAGCGGGAGGCCGACCACGATCCGGCGCGCGTCCTGCGCCTTCGCGACCTCCGCCAGTCGCGCTGCGAGCGTGGCGGCGGGCTCCGCCGGAACGGTGGACAGAGCCTGGGCGATGGTCCCGGTCGGGTCGCTCACGGCGAGACCGACCCGTTTCGACCCTGGATCGACCGCCAGGGTGCGCATCAGGGGGACGGTTTGGGCGAGGGGGAGCTCTGCGTCGTGCCCGCGGAGGAGCTTGACGGTGCTCCCGACTCGACCACGTAGTGCAGCGAGATGCGGCCGATCAGCAGCGGCATGAGGGGCAGAGTCAGCGGCTGCTCCTTGATGGCGACCGAGCGGATGGGAAGCCGCTCGAGGTAGAACCGAGCCTGCGCCAGGGGCCGGCCGACGATCTGCGAGCGGATCTGCGCCTCGTCCAGCTTCGGGGCGACATACGCGGCGGCGCTGCCGAGGAACGTGAGGTTGCCTCCCTGAGTGGCGCTTAGGATGCGGTACTGGACCTGGATCGGGCTCTCGGTGAGCAGCTGCTGATTATTGGGCACGCGCTGGGACAGGTAGGTCTGGAAGGCCTTTTGCACGTCGGAGTCGTTGTAGAAGTCTCCCTCCCCGCTGACTGTCATCGTCCCGCTGAAGGTCGGCACCTTGTCGTTGGGTTGGTGGTCGGTCGTGTACTGCGGCGGACCGAAGATGATCGTCTCGCTCAGCTTCTCGCCCGCCTGGCCCGAGCCGGCCAGGGTCTGGGCGATGCCCTGGTGCAGCTCCTGCTCGAGCTGCGCGCGCCCGGCGTCGAAGTCGGCCTCCGTCATCTGCGGCGTCGACGAAGCGTCGGCTCCGCCGCCGGTAGCCGCCTCGTTGGTGACGGACAGTCCGGCGTAAGGATTGCCTTCGATGGTGTTGATCGTGTTGGAGCCAACGTTCCCAGCCGAGCCCGGAGTGACCGCGATCACGTTGGCCTTTGCCGTGCCTGGCGCCGATCCGACCTTCCACGGGACGGTGGTTTTGCCGGAGGACTGCGCAAACTCGAGGCTGTTCGTGTTCATCAGGCGCTGCCCGTTGGGAACGTCGATGCCGGGTGAGCCACAACTTATTCCGGGGCACTTGGGGGCCAGAATGTTGTTCGTGTAGGTCACCTGGCCGCTCGCGGGAGCCAGCACGACCTGAATCAGCCCGGTCGTCTTGAAGCCCTGGGAGCTGGACCGCGAAAGGACCACCGACCGCACGTGGATCGTGCCCTTCCCGGGCTGCGCCTGTATCTCCACGTCCTTCTGAGTGAAGGGGGCGGCCTGTGCGATCAAGGTGACCGAGGCCGAGGGGACGTAGATCGCCGCCCCGAACAGGCCGACCAGCAACAGCGTCGCCGCGGTGACGTAGAGCAAGAAGCGGCCGGGCTTCAGCTCGGTCGCGGTTTTGGTCAGCAGCTTCGTCGGCGCCGCGATGCCCACGTGGGTCGTTGGCGCAGTGCGAATCCGCTGCCACCAGCGCCGTACCGGCGGCGGCGCTTCAGGCTCGGTGGGAATGCCTTCACCCAGCGCACCGACGGCGCCGAAAACGGCAAAGCCACTTTCCGACGCCATCTTCTGCACCGCCGGGTCGTCGCAGACGACGGTCACCCGCTTGCCCAAACGCGCGGCGTAGTTGCGCAGCAGCTGGAAGTTGAACCGGCTCTGTCCGATGCGAGAGCGCATCGGCAAGACCAGCATCGTGTCCTCGCCCTTGAAGCGCCGGAGGCGCTCGACGACCTCCGGGATCTCCTCTTCCGTTTCGACGTAAATCGGGTTCGTTGCCATGGCGTTTACAAGTCTCCTGGGGGTCTTTTCAAACCTTTATACCGCCTAGGACCCGTCGCATGACGGTGTTGACCGTGTCCCGCTCCTCGGCTTCGGTGCGCAGAGCGTGGTTCGCGAGGCCCATCGGGGCGATGTCCTGGGGGCTCGAAAGCTGCCCTGTAGAGTCAGTCAGGTTACGCACATCTGGCGGCACCAGGTGCCGGATGTGCGGCTCGCGCGGGAAGGGCAGGCCGGCGGCCCAGTTGTTCTTGACCATCTCGAGGGTCAGCTCCGGCAGCAGGCTGCCGCCTCCACACAGGTAGATGCTCGTCGGGAGCCGCTCGCCGCGAGAGAGCTCCTTGATGCTGAGGGCGAGGCCCTGCAGCAGCACCTCGGCGTCGGCGCTCAAGAGCTCGGACACCTGACGGTGTTGGTCCGCGGAGAGCAGGCCCTCTGAGTGTCGGAGCTTGCGGGCCTCGGCCTCCTCATAGCTCAGACCGAACGCGAGCGCCAGGCGCCGCGTGAAAGCCCGTCCGCCGAGGTTGAACATCCGCGTGCCTTCAACGCCGCCATCGCGGATCAGCGCGACATCAGTCGTGCCGCCACCGACGTCGACGAAGATTCCGCCTTCTGCCCAGGTCTCCTCGCTGGCGCACGCTCGCGCAAGCGCGTAAGGCTGGGCGACGGCGGCCGCCAGCTCGAGGTCGAGCTCCCGCACCACAGTCTCGATCGCGTCGATGTGGGTCATCGGCGCGAAGGTGTTGAAGACGGTCACCTCCAGGTTCTTGCCGGTGAATCCAACCGGGTTCGTGACCGGGTAGCCGTCGACTCGCACGTTGGTGATGGCCGAGTGCACGAGTCGCGCCTCGAGCTGACCGTAGCTGCGCTCCATCTCCAGCAGGTGCTGCGCCTCACGTAGAGCGCGCCGCTGGACCATCTGCAACATCGTGGAGATCTCACCGGAGCGCACCCGCGCCTTGGAGTTCTCACGCGGGTAGGCGATGGTCGATGAGAAGCCCTTGATGAGCTCGCCGGCGATGCCCACGACCACCTGTCCGGGAACGGTCTTCGCCATGTCCTCGGCAGCTTCCAATGCCCGGTTGCAGGATTGGATCACGGACTCGAGGTCCGCGATCGCACCGCCCGACATCGCCGCCGGCGCCTGCGGCTCGCGTCCTACACCAAGCACCTCGCCATCCGGACCCTCGCGCCGGACGACCAGGACCTTGATCAGGTCCGTCCCGATGTCGAGCACTGTGAAATGCCTGTAGTACTCGCTGCGCTTGCGCAGGAACTTGAACTTGCTCACTTGACCGCCAGTTCCTCGTCGAGGCGCTTGAACGCCTCCCCGGGTGCGACGGTCAGCTTGCCACTGACAAGCTGTGGGCGGCCACCTCCCGTGCCGAAGAACGACTTGAGGCGCGTGGCATCGTATTGCGAGGCGAGGTCACTGGACACCTTGATGACAAACAGCCCGCCGCCGACAACGGTTACGATCCCGGACTTCACGACCTCGAGGTAGCGATCTGCATAAGACTTCAACTCGTCAAGGTTAGAGGCGTCGACGGTTTCGGTCACGTACGCCACCTTTCCGTGCTTGACCGCCAGGCCATCTCCGCCTCCCACACGAGCACTCCTCAGCTGGTCGCGCAGCTTCTCGCGCTCCCGCTCCGCCTCTTTGAGCTGCGCGCGCAGAGCCTGCACCCGCTCGGGGAGTTGCTCTGGGCTGGCATTGAACGAGCGCGCAAGCTCTGACAGCAGCTCGCGGTCACGACGCAACAGGTCGTCCGCAGCCTCGCCGACCACCATGTCGATGCGCCTGATGCCCGAGCCGATGCTGGACTCGGAGACGATCACCGCGGTGCCGATGTCCGCGCTGTTGCCGACATGTGTTCCGCCGCACAGCTCGCAAGTCCAATCGCCGAAGCACACCACGCGCACAACGTCGCCGTATTTCTCCTCGAACAGGTGCATTGCGCCCTGCGCGACCGCTTCCTTGTACGGCTTGATGGTTTCGTGGAACGGCAGCGCCGCGCGTACCTTCTCCATAACCCGGCGATTGATCCGGGCTAGCTCGTCCTTGTTGATTGCCCGATTCAACGGGATGTCGAACGTTGTGTGGTCCGGGCCGACCCAGGAACCCTTCTGCACCACGTTTTCGCCGAGCGTTTCGCGCAGCGCCTTGTGGAGCAGGTGAGTGGCCGAGTGGTGACGTGCGATCTGCGCTCGGCGCTTCGCATCCACTGCGGCAGTCGCGCTCTCGCCCACGCCCACCTCGCCGGTGACCACCGTACCGAGGTGCGCGATCGCGCCCTCGATCGGCTTCTGCGTGTCCTCGATGCGCACGCGTCCGCTCGGAGTTGTGATCGTGCCCGTGTCTCCGACCTGTCCGCCTGACTCCGCATAGAAAGGAGAGCGCCCAAGGAACACCTCCACCCCGTCACCCTCGCTCACCACTTCGGTGGAGCTCCCGTTCTTGCGTAGGGCAATCACTTTGTTCTCGGTCGTCAGCTCCCGATAACCGGTGAACTCCGACTTGGGGATGTCCTTGGCCATGGACCACTGCTGTGGCGTCGCGCGGCGAGACCTCTCGCGCTGTTCCGCCATCGCCACGCGAAAGCCTTCTTCGTCGACCTCGATGCCGCGCTCTCCTGCGAGCTCACGCGTGAGCTCGAGCGGAAATCCGAAGGTGTCATGGAGACGAAATGCGTCGGCGCCCGAAATCGTCTTTCCGTGCTGCGCAGCAACCTTTTCGAACTGGTCCATGCCCTGCTCGAGCGTCTTTTGGAAGCGCTCCGCCTCGGCCTCCACGATGTCGGTGATGAACCGCTCACGAGCCTGGAGCTCTGGATAGTGATCCTGGAACATCGACACGGCGACGGCGACTCCACGACTGAGCGGGGCGGTGAGTCCGATGTTTCGACCGTGCAGCGCCGCCCGGCGGATGAGCCGGCGCAGCACGTAGCCACGACCTTCGTTGGTCGGCGTGACGCCGTCGGCGATGCAGAACGTCATGGCCCGTACGTGGTCGGCGACGATGCGCTCGGAAAGCGTCGTCGGATTCTTGCTCGACTGGCGCACGAAGTCGACAAGAGGCTCGAGGATGTCCGCCTCGAAGATGTTTGACTTGCCCTGGAGGATATAGCTGATCCGCTCAAGGCCCATGCCGGTGTCGATCGCCGGACGAGCGAGCGGAACAAGGCTTCCGTCCTCCTGTTGATCGAACTGTGGGAACACCAGGTTCCAGATCTCGACAAAGCGATCGCAATGGTCTGGCACGCAGTCGGGCAGGCCGCAGCCGACCTGAGAACCGCGGTCCCACCAGATCTCGGAGTCGGGACCACAAGGTCCTCGACCCAGGCCCCACCAGTTGTCGGCCAGCCGCGTGATGTGCTGGCGAGCGATGCCGGTGCGTTCGATCCAGATCGCGTACGCCTCGTCGTCCGTCGGGTGGATGGTGGCCCGCAAGCGCTCAAGCGGCATGTTGAAGCCCTTGGTCACGAGCTCCCATGCGAGGGGGATCGCAGTCTCCTTGAAGTACGCGCCTGTCGGCGTGAAGTTGCCAAGCATCTCGAAGAAGGTGTTGTGACGGTCCGTCTTCCCGACCTCGTCGATGTCGCCTGTGCGCAGGCACTTCTGGCAGCTTGCCAGCCGGGGCGCGGGCGGCTGGCTAAAGCCCAGGTAATAGGGCTGAAGCGGCTGCATTCCGGCGGAGATGAAGAGCGTGCTCGGGTCCCCGTGCGGCACCAGCGACGCGCTGGGCAGGACCAGATGCTCCCGGCTCTTGAAATGCTCTAGAAAACGCGTGCGGATCTCATTCCCAGTCAAGGGGCGGGTCTAGCTTACGGTGAGAGACGCTCCAACCGCCATCCGCCGTCCCGGCGCCGGACGTAGCGCAGCCGGTCGTGCAGGCGGTCCTCGCGGCTCTCCCAGAACTCGATCCAGCGCGGCCGCAAGGCGTAGCCGCCCCAATCCGCGGGCAGGGGAAGGCGGCCCGGATACTTCGCCGTCTGCTCGATGACCGCGCGCTCGAGCACCTCTCGCGAGCCAACGGTGCGGCTCTGCCTCGAGGCCAGCGCCGACAGCTGCGCGCCCCGCGGCCGGCTGCGGAAGTACGCGAGCGACGCCTTGCGACCAAGGCGAAGCACGGTGCCCGAGACACGGACCTGGTGGCGGGACACGAACCAGTAGAAGACGATCGCCGCGCGATTGTCGCCGGCCAGGTCGCGCCCCTTCAGGCTGTCATAGTTCGAATAGAACAGGAAGGAACCATCCTGGAGACCCTTGAACAGCACCATGCGCGCTGAGGGGCCTTCAGCGCCCCCGGTGGCGAGAGCGATCGCGTCGGGCTGCGGGGCACCCGCGACCTGCGCCGCCCGATACCACCGCCGAAACAGCGCCAGTGGATCGGCGGGCGCGTCCAATTCGAGCAGGGGCATTACGACGCGGTTTCTTGCGGCACGTACTTGCGCAGCTGCTCAAGGGCAGCTCGCTGCAGGCGCGAGACGTGCATCTGACTGATGCCGAGCCGGCGCGCGATCTCCGACTGCGACATCTGTTCGTAGAACCTCATCGCCATGATCGCCCGCTCGCGCGGGGTCAGGTGCTCCATCGCGCGGTCGAGGACGTCCCGCATCTCGACTCGGTCGAGCTCCGGGTCGACGCCCCCGATCTGATCGGCCACGGCCCGGCTGTCCTGGCCGTCGCTCGACGCGATCGGCTGGTCCAGGGAAAGGGGCACGTAGGCCGGACCGATTTCGATCGCCTCGGTCACGTCGTCGGGGGACACCCCCAGCCGCTCGGCGAGCTCGGCGACGGTCGGCTCACGCCCGAGCTCGTTCTTCATCTGCTCGTTGACGCGAACCACGGACTGGTGGAGCTCTTGCAGGCGGCGTGGAAAGCGGATGGCCGTGCCCTTGTCCCGGAAATGCCGCTTGATCTCGCCCGCGACGGTGAGCGTCGCGAACGTCGTGAATTCGTAGCCCAGGTCAGGATCGAAGCGCTCGATGGCTTTGATCAGCCCGAGGTAGCCGACCTGCACGATGTCGTCGAGCGGCTCGCCGCGGTTCTGAAACTTTCGCGCGAGGAAGTAGACGAAATCGTGGTACGCGGCGACGAGCTGCTCGCGAATGCGCTCGCGCTCCGCCGGGTCTTGGGTGTCCCGATAACGGCGATGGAGCGCCCGCAGCTCCTCGCGGGGAATCCGCTGCTGTGCCGCCACTACCTGTCTAGTGTCCCGCCTTATTAAGTCGGACGGCAGCCGGTCAGCCGGCCAGGTACTTGACCATCCGGAAGCTGACGTGCCCCGTGGTGGGCTCGACCTGTGGTCGGAAGTCGTCCACGAAACAGCGGATCATCTCGTAAGCGAGTCGCTGCAGCTCCGGGTCGACCTCGGCGTCGTGCTTGGGCACCGGCCGGGCGTTGCTGCTGGGCATCAGGTCCACGTCGACCACCAACGCTCTGTCTGTGGCGAAGTAGGTGAGCTTGAGATCAGCGGGGGAGCCGAGGTCGCTCGCTGCCGCGATCGCGCTGTCGCAGGCCTGAGTGAGGGCGATCGTCAGCTCATCGAGGTCGACCAGGCTGAAACCCAACTGGCCGCCGAGCGTCGTGGCCACCCGTTTGGCGACCGGAATAAACGTCGCCGACGCCGGGATCTTGAGCTCAGCCAGGTTGCGCTTCGCCAACTACCCCTCGCTTTCCGCTTCCTTGATTCCGTCCGTGGCCTGCTTCATCTTGCGCATGGCGGTCGCTTCCAACTCTTCGCGCTTGCGCCTCGCGGCGGCGACTCCATCCTGGATCGCCTTGCCGACCGGATGGTCTGGATCACTGACCATCTGCCGCGCCCGTTGGGCCACGTCCTTCGCGCGCTGCACCGGCTCGCTTCCGCTGAGCTCGATGGTCTTGCTGCGCAGGCTGTCGACCTGCTCTCGTCCCGGGCCGGATGCGATGTAGGCGCCGGCAGCGAGACCGATCAGCCCGCCGAGAATGAACCATCCAAACCCGCCTCCGCCGTTCCTCTCGTCAGCCATCTCTAACCTCCTAATACAGTGCGAACAAGACTCTGACCCGCCACCTTCACGCCATGACCAGCGGCACGAATGCCCCGACCGACTGCAGCCGCGCCGCCGCCCGCGGTCCGCAGGCCGGCGTTGACGCCGGCCGTGATGTCATTGACGTTCCCGATCGTCTGCCGGACTTCGGGCAGCGTCTCCTTCATCTCCTCATTGGTCGTATCCAACAGTTCCTCCACGGCGCCAAGCGTCCCGCGCAGCCGGATCAGGACCGCGGCCAGGGCCAGCGCCACCACCAGGGCGGCAACCCCGAACGCGAGCCACATGAAGCCCTGACTGCTCATCGAGTCATTACCCTCTGCGCCGAGCTAGCAAACAACAAA
>JBGQGS010000005.1:0-32503 GCA_041497555.1 Candidatus Dormibacteraceae bacterium
CTCATCGGGCCGCTCAACGGCCGCAGACCGCTGACTCTCCTCGGTCATCAACACGGCCGGATTCGCGGCCCTGCTCTCCCTCCCTGGGATGGGATCTATCAAGTAGTCACTCCTTGCCACGCGTGGCGGGATACGTGGTGGCTGGGGACGGCCGGAGTAAATCCGGCCTACAGGCCACGCGTAGAAGCCGGTGGGGACGGCCGGAGTAAATCCGGCCTAAGCGCCACCCATGTGTGGGGACGGCCGGAGTAAATCCGGCCTACATGCAACGCGTAGAAGCTGTAGGGAGGGCCGGAGTAAATCCGGCCTTGAAGAGGGTGGGTTAGCCCGGACCCACCCGACGCAGGCCGGTGCGCACCCGGGCCCGAGGAGGGAGAAAGTCAGGCGATTGGTTCTGCCGCCACGCCTGCCGGCAGCTCTCGCATGAGCAGGTTGGTCCATCCGCCACGTCCGGCCAGAAAAGGGACCCGCCAAGAAACCGGACGAACATTGCGACGATCTTTGCAGGACGTAGAGATGACATTTTCTTGCCTCCGCAGTGTGTTCAAGAAGGCTAACGCGTGAGTGTGCGATTTCCTGCTAATGCCAATCATTCGTAGCCGGTGCGTGCACCGCTGAAAGGCCGGCGGCGCCTTGATCCGGATCCACGCCACAGCGCAACCGCTTGGCCGGGCGATTGGTTATCGCCAGCTAGCACCCACGACCGCAGCGATGGGCGAGTAGTCTGGCGGCGGCGCAAAGCCTTCGACTCCGAACTCCCTCATCAACGGGTCATCAAGGCCCAGCAGCCGTTCTCGGATTCGCGCCTTGACACCCTCATCGAGCCGCGAGCTGACGACCACCGGCTGGCTGGGTCCTGGACCGAGTGTCTCGATCACCCTGAGGCTTTCAGCGAGCCGCGGATCCTTTCGAAGCGCGACGCCCAGCACGTGGCAGTCGATGGCTGAGCCGTCGATCTCCCCATTCGCGACCATGCGCAGCGCCCGCTCGTGAAACCCAGCCTGGATGACCTCACCGAAGAAGTCCCACGACCCGATGCGGTGCAGCGTGACCCAGTAGCCCGACCACGAGCTCGTTTCGTTGATCGCCCAACGCGCTCCGCGTAGGTCGTCGAGACTCTGGAACCGCGAGTCGCGTTTCACGACGACCTCCGAGCAGTAGAGGGGCTTTCCGCCAAAGCGCGAATCCGTGAGGATCGGCGCGGCGACCGCCTCCACCGCACCGACGAGCCAGATCAGCGGTGGGCTGCAGACGAACGCAAGGTCGACGGCGCCGCCATCGAGCTCCCTCCAGTCGCGGCCGTCAATCAGCTCGGAGGCGCCGCAGGCTTCGGCGACGAACTCGTACAGGGGGCGGTTGCAGGGAGCGAGGTAGGTGGCAGCCAGCAAGCTCAAGGCCCGGTTGAGCTTCAACAACCCGGGTGCGAGACGTTGCCGCCCGAGTCGATTGAAGTGGAGCTGCAAGACCCGGAATGAAAGTCGAGCCGTCCGTCGACGCACTCGTAGTAGTAGGGCCCGGTCACAAATCCAGAGCCCCCGCCCCCGATGGAGCCTTGTGCCGGGCACACGATCAGGCGCTCGGTGACCTCGAAGCCCGCGACCAGGACAACGACCGAAACCACCGCCGCGGCGACTGCTGAGAGCGAGGATGCGGTGACCAGCGGTCCTCGCAGGGTGCGTACCGTCGCCCCGGTTGCGAGAGCACCGGCGACGATGAAAGGCAACCCGATGGAAAATGCCGCGACTATCCCCAGGACCAGCAGGCCGCCCGCAGCCGCGGCGCGCAATGCGGTGCGCGCGGCGACGATTCGGGGCCGCTGCAGTAATGACACGCCCAGCAGCGCGGCCATGATCACCAGGTAGCCCGCGACAAATGGCACCGTGAACATGTCCAGGGGACGGTTGGCCTCGCCCATGATCAGTCCGACGTAAAGGGCGTCCGCCAGCAGCACGATGGCGAAGGCGCTCGAGGCCATGATCCGCGCCGCACGGCCCTCCACGGTCCAAACTCTAGTCCGGTCACGAACCGGGCCTCCGTACACTTACACCTCGTGCCGGAGTTCAGCCCCGGGCTCGAGGGTGTGGTCGCTGCCCAGACGGCCGTCAGCGAGGTCGATGGGGCCAATGGTCGGCTCATCTATCGCGGCGGCTACCTGATCGAAGACCTCGCGCCCGCCGTGACGTTCGAAGAGGCGGCCTACCTTCTCTGGCACGGCGATCTGCCGAACAAGACCCAGCTCGACGAGCAGTGTCGGCAGATGGCCACCGCTCGCCCTCTGAACAAGTCGGCGCGCAGCGGGCTGATGGCGATGGATCCGGCGACCGACCCGATGGACGTGTTGCGCACCGTCGTCTCGGCGCAGGGTGCGAGCAAGACGCTGATCAAGCCGACAATCGAAGAAGCGATCGCGTTGACCGCGGTCTTTCCCACGATCGTCGCCGCGGCCTACCGGCGGAGGCAGGGAAGAGAGGTGCTCGATCCGCGCGACGACCTCTCGCACACCGCCAACCTCCTCTGGATGATGGAGGGCAAGGAGCCCGACGCCGGACGGGTGCACTGGGTCGACTCGTACCTGGTGCTTCTCGCCGACCACGGGCTCAACGCTTCGACCTTCGCCGCACGTGTGATCGCGTCGACCGGCAGCGACCTCACGTCGTCCGTCGTTGGCGCCATCGGCGCGTTGAAGGGGCCTGCCCACGGCGGAGCCACGTTCGCCGCGCGCGCCATGCTGGACAAGATCGGCTCTGCCGACAACGCCGAGAAGTGGCTGCGCGAAGCGCACGCCCGCCATGAACGCTTCGCCGGATTCGGCCACCGCGTGTACCGGACGTATGATCCGAGGGCCAAGATTCTCCGTGAGATGGCGAGCACCGCGGCGCCCGAGCTCCACCGCACGGCAGCCCGAACCGAAGAGCAGGCGCTTCAGATCCTGCACGAAGCACATCCCGAGCGACCTAACGCGACCAACGTCGATTTTTGGGCCTCGGTCGTGCTCACCGGAGCGGGGATCCCGAAAGAGACGTTCACCTGCCTCTTCGCCACCTCGCGCGTGGCGGGCTGGACCGCGCACGTGCTCGAATCGCTTTCAGACCTGCGCATCATCCGGCCGGCGTCGGTGTGGACCGGCCCAGAGCCAGGGAAGATACCCGTTCCGATCGCACGGCGTTAGGGTGTCCAGCCCCTACGTCCCGGGCCTCGAGGGCATCGTCGCGGCGCAGACCGCGATCTCGATGGTGGACGGGGAGAACGGCCGGCTCGTCTACCGCGGCTACGTGATCGCCGACCTGGCCGAGGACATGTCCTTCGAGGAGGTGGCTCATCTGCTGTGGCACGGCCGCCTGCCGACGCGGGCGGAGTTGGATGCGCTCACGCTCGAGCTCGCGGGCTCGCGCGTGCTTACGCCCGCGGCCGCGACGACGCTGGATGCTCTGCCCACTGACACCGATCCGATGGACGTCCTGAGGAGCGTTGTGTCAGTCCAGGGGGTGGAGCACAAGCTCGAAAAGCCCACCGTCCCGCTGGCAGTCCACGCCACTGCGTCGTTCCCGACGATCCTCGCCAGCTTCCATCGCCGGCAGCAGGGCATGCAGCCGATCAAACCTCGGGCGGACCTCGGCCACGCGGCCAACTACCTCTACATGCTCAATGGCAAGGAGTCGAGCCCAGAGCTCGTCCGGGCCCTGAACACATACCTTGTCTTGCTCGCCGACCACGGCATGAACGCTTCCACTTTCACCGCCCGGGTCATCGCGTCGACTGAGTCCGACCTCGCTTCGTGCCTCGTGGGCGCGATCGGCGCTCTCAAGGGCCCAGCGCATGGTGGAGCGCCGTCGGCGGTGATGGACCAGCTGGAGAAGATCGGTACCGCTGAGAACGCAGAGCGGTGGATGCGCGATGCCCGCAAGCAGAAAGTGCGTTTCATGGGTTTCGGTCACCGGATCTACCGCACCTACGATCCGCGCGCGAAGATCCTCAAGGCGATGTGTACGCGGCTAAACCCGAAGTTCTACGAGCTCGCGTCCAAGGTCGAGGAGACTGCGCTGCAGATCCTCCACGAGGAGCACCCCGAGCGGCCCCAGGCGACCAACGTCGAGTTCTACTCGGCGGGCGTGCTGCAGGCCATCGGATTGCCGAAGCAGTATTTCCCACCCACCTTTGCTGTGTCGCGCGTGGCGGGCTGGTCCGCTCACGTGCTGGAGCAGAGCGCCAACAATCGCATCATCCGCCCGCAATCGGAGTACATCGGGCCGGAACCTCGAAAACCCGTACCGCTCTCCGAGCGGGGCTAGCTCCGCTGCGGCCAGACCGTCGGAGGTGGCGCAACCTGGGCGCGGCCGGTCTCGCGTGGTTCCTGCTCCTCGGCGGCGCCTTCACCTTCTGGTTCGTCGTCGTGGTCCCGCTTCGACGAGAGATTCTCGACAACGACCTGACTCTGATCTACATCGGCGCTCGGATCGGGATCGAGCACGGCTGGACCCACATCTACTCGCTCGCCTTCCAGCACCAGCTGTTCACGGAGCTGCGGCCCAGCGCGCCGTTCAACGATGGCGAGCGTTTCATCTCGCCTCCGCCAACCGCATGGGTGTTGGTACCCCTGACGTTCCTCGGGGCGGCGGGCACGGTCTACGTCTGGCTGGCGGCGTCGGTCATCGCTCTGGTCGCGGCCTGGTGGATCGCCGCGCCTGGCTCGGTGCGCAGCCGGATCTTGTGGCTCATCGCAGCCTTTGCCTGGTACCCCGTCCAGTACAGCCTCAGCCTGGCGCAGCCCGACGTGATCGTGCTGCTGGCTGCAGTCGCGTGCTGGAAGCTGGCGGATCAGGGCAGGCCCTACCTTGCAGGTGCAGTGCTGGGCGTGTCGGTGCTGAAGCCTCAGCTCACGCTGGCGCTGCCGATCGTTCTCCTTGCTGCCGGCAGATGGCGCATCGCGGCAGCGTGGGCCGTGACCGTGGGGGTCCTGGCGGTGGTCTCAGTGCTCGTCATCGGCCAGCAGGGGTGGAATGACTACCGCGGATTGCTGGCCGATGCCGAGCACGTGGCCAACAACCGCTACTTCACGCTGGCCTACGTGTTTGGCCCGGGCGGGCTGAGCTACGGCGTGCAGGGCCTCCTCTCGGTGATCGCGCTGGCCGGCGCGTACATGAACCGCCGCTCCGGCCTGGCTCGGCTCTTCGCCCTGGGTCTTGTTACGAGCGCGCTCGGCGCCACGTACTGGCACCTGCAGGATTACGCGATCCTGGTCGGCGCCGCATGGCTTTTCTGGCGCGACCAGGCGCCCGCCTGGCAACGCTGGTGGCTGCTGGTCGTGGCGGTCGGCGGCGAACTGGGCTGGCCGCTGACCCCGCTGCCGATCCTCATCGGGCTTACGGTCTGGCTGGTGTACACAGCGGTCCCCGAACGTCCAACTCCTCGAACAGCCACGGCCTGATCCGATGACGATCTCATCCGTCAGAGTTCCGCGCGCACGGCTGATCGTCATGGCGATGGCGGCGGTGACTGCGATCGCCATTCTGTGGCTGTCTCGCAACTACACCTTCTATTTCGATGAATGGACGTTCATCCTGACCGCGCCCGACTGGACCTGGACCACCTATCTGCAGCCGCACAATGAGCACCCGTCGATCCTGTTTCGGCTGCTCTACGCGGCCCTCTTGAACACCGTGGGGCTGCGGAGCTACGTGCCCTACATGGCGGTGCTCCTCGCCCTTCACGCGGCCAACGTGGTGCTGCTCTTCCAGGTGGTGCGCCAGCGGGCAGGGGACCTCGTCGCCATGGGGTCGGCCGCGCTTCTGATGGTCCTGGGGGCTGGCTGGGAAAACCTGCTGTGGGCGTTTCAAATGGCGTGGCTGGCGTCTATCGCCTGCGGCCTGTCGATGCTGCTCGCCCTGCAGCCGCCGCCGACTGCGCGAAGGCTCGGCCTCGCCGTGGGCCTCGCCACCGCATCGCTCATGTTCTCGGGAATCGGACTGATGTTTGCCGCATTCGCCTTGGTTCAACTGGCCGCCACGCCGCAGCGCAGGCGAGCGTTGCTTTGGTTCGTCCCGTTGGGAGTCGCGGTCGGCGCGTGGTACCTGGCCTTTGCCCGCAGTGGCACTCCACCCAACCCGCCACCCACGGCCGCCAACATCGTGTTGATGCCGCTTTACGCAGCCTGGGGGCTGGGACAGAGCGCGGCGGGCCTCATCGGGCAAGGGGGAGCATGGGGACCACCGGCGCTGGCAGCGGCCGGCTTGGCGGTCGCCGTGACGTGGTGGCGTCGGAGGCCTGATCCGTTCGCGCTCGGGGCGCTGGCTGCGCTCCTGACGCTCTACGTCGTCACCGGCTTGACGCGCGCTCAGCTCGGCTATCAGCAATCCGGCGCGGGCCGGTATGTCTACGAAGGCGCCGTCTTCTGGCTCATCCTCCTCGCCGACACAGCCCGCGGTCTGCCCTGGCGCGGCACCTGGCGGCCGGCTCTGCTTGCATGCGTCTTCCTCGCGTGCTTCAGCAGTAGCGTGCTGCTCTTCACGTTTGCCGCGGGTAAGAGCGTCCAGATGCAGAGAGAGACGGCCGACCTGCAGGCGCTGGCCGCCGAGCGATCGGACCCCTGCCTGAACTCAAGCGCTTCGGTCGATCGCCTCGTGATGCCGCAGGTCGACGACCCGGCGCTCTATTACCGCGCCACCGACCGCTACGGCGATCCGGTGTCGTCACGGCAGGTGGTCGATCTTGCGGATTTCCAGGCCGCCCTTCGCAACCTTGTTCGGCCCGGCTGCAAGTGAAGTCGGCGCGAACCGGCTTCTACACTTAGTCCAAATGCCCGCTGCCGACTTCGACGTGGCGATTCTGGGAGGCGGGATGGGTGGTTACCCCGCCGCAATCCGAGCCTCCCAGCTTGGCTTGAAAGTTGCCCTGGTGGAGGCTGACAAGCTGGGCGGCACGTGCCTTCACATCGGCTGCATCCCGACCAAGGCGCTGCTCGAATCGTCCGAGCTCTACCACCGGGTATCGGCCCGCGGCGCTGAGTTCGGGGTCGACGCCGACAAGGTGCGATTCGATTACGCACGCATCGCCGCCCGGCGCGACTCGATCGTCAGTCAGCTGCACAAAGGCGTCCAGTACCTCATGAAGAAGAACAAGATCGAGGTCGTCGCGGGCCGCGGTCGCGTGCGCGACCCCAACACGATCGAGGTCGGCGCCAAGCAGCTCAAGGCCAAACACCTCATCGTCGCCACCGGCTCTGACGTGAAATCGCTGCCCGGCCTCGAGTTCGACGGCAAGTTCATCATCTCTTCCGACAACGCCACGCTTGCGTCGACGGTGCCGGAATCGATCTGCATCATCGGGGCTGGGGCGGTTGGCGTCGAGTTCGCGACCCTGTACAGCCAGCTCGGCGTCAAGGTCACGCTGCTCGAGGCGCTCGACCGGCTGGTGCCGCTCGAGGACGAGGAGATCTCGAAGGAGATGCTGACAGCCTTCAAGAAGGCCGGCATCGACTCCCGGTTGGGCGTGAAGGTCAAGGGCGCGAAGAAGGCGCGCGACGGCGTGAGCGTGGACACCGACCAGGGCGAGGTATGGGCGCGCCAGCTCCTCGTCGCCGTCGGCCGCGCCCCACGGTCAAAGGAGATCGGCCTAGACCAGGTCGGGGTGACGACGCTCCCGAACGGCTTCATCAAGGTGGACGAGTGGATGCGCACGTCGACCGAGTCAATCCACGCGATCGGCGACGTGGTCGGGGGCTACCTGCTCGCGCACGCCGCCGCCCACGAGGGCATGACCGCGGTGGAGGACATCGCAGGGCAGCGCGTGGCGCCGATGGAGCAGGAGCTCGTCACGCGGTGCACGTACTCGCATCCGCAGATCGCGTCGGTCGGCCTGACCGAAAAGCAGGCCAAGGAGAAGGGTCACGAGGTTCGGGTCGGCCGCTTTCCATTCACGGCGCTCGGCCGCGCGATCATCCATGGCGAGACCGGCGGCTTCGTGAAGATTGTCGCCGACGGCAAGACGGGCCAGGTGCTCGGCACGCACATCGTCGGGGCCAACGCAACGGAGCTGATCGCCGAACCGGCGCTGACGCAGCTGTTCCAGGGCGACGCGTGGGAGCTCGGCCGCAACATCCACCCTCATCCGACCCTCAGCGAAGCGGTCATGGAGGCTGCGCTGGCAGTGGACGGCCACGCGATCCACATCTAGTGTCCCAAACAGTCAAGACGAAAGGACCAACGTTCAGCCCTGACTGGCGCTTCCAGGAGCCGGTCGCATGGCGGGACACCGACCTCGACGAGAAGACGCTCAAGGTGTGGTTCAACTACATCCTTCTCGGACGCCAGGTCGACTACCGTTTCCAGGTCCTGAACCGTCAGGGTCGAGCGCCCTTCATCATCTCGTGCGCCGGTCACGAGGCCGCGCAGATTGGAGTCAGCTGGCCGCTCAAGCCCAAGTACGACTGGCTCGCGCCCTATTACCGCGACGTGGTCCTGTGCATGCGCATGGGGATGACGCCGGTCGACCTCATGCTTTCGGTGCTCGCGAAGGCTGCCGACCCGGCCTCCGGAGGCAAGCAGACTCCTGGCCATTTTTCCGATTCGCGACTGAACATCACCTCCGGCGGATCGCCGGTCGCCACGCAGATGGTGCGCGGAGCAGGTGTGGCTTACGCACTGAAGATGGACGGCACCGACAAGGTGCTGCTCACGTGCTACGGCGAGGGCGCCGGCTCTGAGGGCGACACTCACGAGGCGTTCAACTTCGCGGCGATCTACAAGCTGCCGGAGGTCTTCGTGTGCGAGAACAACGGCTTCGCCATCTCCACTCCGTTCCGCAAGGAGTACGCGATCGACTACGTGGCACAGCGCGCGGTGGGTTACGGGTTCCCCGGTGTCACGGTCGACGGTCGGGACCCGGTCACCTGCTACGTGGTGGCGAGCGAAGCGATTGCCCGCGCCCGTGCCGGGCACGGACCGACCCTGATCGAGTGCCTGGTCGACCGGCTTGGCGCGCACTCCTCAGAGGACGACCAGCGGCGCTACCGGACGCAGGAGGAGATCGAGCGCCTCGCGCTGAGCGACTGCCTCGAGCAGTTCAAGAAGCGCCTGCTCGAAGAGGGTGTCCTGACGGCGAAGGAGATCGCCGAGTACGAGGAGCGCGTCAAGGAAGAGGTGGCGAAGGCGACGCGAGACGGGATGGAGTCGCCAGACCCCGCGCCGGAGGATGCGCTGACCAATGTTTACGGCGCCGGCGCGCCGGCGGCCATCGAACCGGCCCCTGGCGTCGAGACGGAAGAGATGAACATGGTGGCCGCTCTCCGGTCGGCGCTGACCGAGGAGATGGAGCGCGACGAGCGCGTGATCGTGCTGGGCGAGGACGTCGGGCAAAAGGGCGGCGTGTTCCTTGTCACCGACGGGCTGCGCGCCCGCTTCGGCGAAGCCCGCGTCATCGACACGCCGCTCGCCGAGTCATCGATCGCCGGCGTCGCGCTGGGCCTCGCGATCTCGGGCAAGCGGCCGGTGGCGGAGATGCAGTTCACCGACTTCGCGCACATGGCGTTCAACTCCATCACGAACGAGGCTGCCAAATACCGTTACCGCAGCGACGGTGACTGGTCGGTGCCGATGGTCGTTCGAGCACCGATGGGCGGTCACGCGCACGGGGCCCTGTACCACTCTCAGTCCATTGAGGCGCGATTCGCCACTCCCGGGCTGAAGATCGTCATACCGTCCAGCCCTTACGAGGCCAAAGGCTTGCTGCTGGCCGCGATCCGCGATCCCGACCCCGTGCTGTTCTTCGAGCACAAGCGCCTCTACAGGATGTTCAAGGAGGCCGTGCCGAAGGGTGAATACCTCATCCCGCTGCAGGTCGCGCGCATCTTTCGCGAGGGCTCCGACATCTCGGTCTTCTGCTACGGGCTGATGGTCCACTACGCGCTCGAGGCCGCGAAGAACCTCGAAGCGGAGGGGGTCAGCGTGGAGATCGTCGACCTGCGCACGGTCTACCCGCTCGACAAGGACGCGATCATCGCCTCGGCCCGCAAGACGGGCAAATGCCTGGTGCTCTACGAGGACAACTTCAGCGTCTCCGTCGGCTCCGAGGTGGCCGCGTTGATCGCCGACGAGGCGTGGCGCTGGCTGGACGCTCCCGTCAAGCGGCTGGGCGGACTCGACGTGCCTTCGATGCCTTACGCGATCCCCATGGAAGAGTTCTTCATGCCAACGCCAGACAAGATCACGAAGGCCCTGAAGGATTTGGCCGCCTACTGATGGCAAAGACCACCCGAGTCGTCATGCCGCAGCTCGGAGAGTCGGTCCACGAAGGGACGATCTCGAAGTGGTTGGTCAAGCCTGGCGACAAGGTCGTCGAGTTCGAGCCCATGCTCGAGGTTGACACGGACAAGGTGAGTGCCGAGGTGCCGGCCCCGGTGACCGGCATCCTGCGGGAGATCCTGGCCAAGGAAGGCGAGACAGTCCAGGCGGGCTCGGAGATCGCGGTCGTGGAGCTCGGCTCCGATGAGACGGCGAGCGCAACGCCGGAAGCGCCCGCGCCGGCTCCCTCTGTGGCTGCGCCCAAAGTCGTGCCGGAGGCGAAATCGCCGCCCGCACCGAAGCAAGAGGCAGCACCGAAGGCCTCTTCAGAAGCCACCGAGGAAGCCACCCCTCCCCCTCGGCAGGGGGGACAGGAGGAGGGGCCTAAGCCCGCCACGGCGCCTGCGGCCGAGGCCGAGAGCGGCGAGCACCGCTTCTCGCCCGCTGTGCAGATGCAGGCGACAGAGCTGAAGGTCGACCTGTCGAAGGTGACCGGCAGCGGCATCGGCGGGCGCGTGACGAAAAAGGATGTCCTTGACTTCGCCGCGCGATCGAAGGCAGCACCGCCTGCGCCCGCGGCGGTCGTGACGCCGGGAGAAGGCGACCAGGTCGTCCAGCTGACGCGGGTGCGCCGCCTCATCGCGGAGAACATGGTCCGCTCGAAGACCACCATTCCCCACGCCTGGCAGACGCAGGAGGCGGACATGTCGGGCGTGGTCGCCAACCGCGCGGCAAACAAAGCCGCCTTCCAGAAGCAGGAAGGGTTCTCGCTCACCTATCTGCCCTACGTGATGGCGGCCGCCACGGCGGCCCTGCGCGAGCACCTCGAAGCGAACGCGACTTTCAACGAGACCGAGATCATCATCCATCGCGACATCAACCTCGGTATTTCCGTCGGGTTGGAGGACACGCTCATCGTGCCTGTGGTGCGCCGCGCCGACGGACTTTCGCTTGCCGGCCTCGCCCGCGCGGTGAATGACCTGGCCACGCGTGCCCGCAACAAGCTGTTGAAGGCAGACGACCTGGCAGGCGCCACCTTCACCGTGAACAACTCGGGGACGTTCGGGACGCTGTTCAGCTATTCGGTGATCAACCCTGGCCAGGCCGGGATCCTCACCATGGAGGCGATCGTCGAGCGCCCGGTGGCAGTGGGCGGAATGATCGGCGTCAAGCCGATGATGTACCTCTGCTTCTCATTCGACCACCGCGTGCTCGACGGGCTGCAGGCGGCACGGTTTCTCACCTCCTGCCGGAAGTGGCTGGAATCCGTCACCCCTGAAACGCCGATTTACTAGTCGCGATCTATAGACAGGATCGAGATGAAGAAGCTGGCGAACACGGTCTGCGTGCCGAGGGCCAGCAGCACCACGGCCGGGATGACCTCCCGCATCGTGAGCGATGGATCGAGGTTGCCAAAACCGACTGCGCCCCAGCTGGCGACGGCCACGACCAGCGCGATCACGCCGACCAGGACCATCAGCGCCCCGGCGGCAAGACCGACCTCCAGCGTCACGTAACGCGACACCGCGTCCAAAAGCGGGTAGGGCGGATGGAATCCCGACCGGATGGCGAAGATCTTGGTGAAGAGGGCGAACAGCACGAGCTGATATCCAAGGAGCGCGAGAAAGCCCGCGACTAAGAGCGTGTGGATGTCCAGTCGCAGGCCACCCACACGCAGGGGGCCGCTGATCAGGATTGCTGAGAGCAGCACCCCGACCGCGAACAGAGCAAGGCCCGGATAAAGGAACAGCCAACGCGGGCTGAACAGCAGCATGAAACGCAGGTGGCGCCAGCCATCGCGCCAGGTGCGCAGGTGAGGTGGGCGTGTGCGGCCGTCAGGCCGGAGCGTCACCGGCACCTCGGCGATTCGCATTCGCTTGAGCGACGCCTTGATCACCATCTCGCTGGCGAACTCCATGCCGGTCGCGCGCAGCCTCATGCGCTCATAGGCCTCCTTGCGGAAACCCCGAAGGCCGCAGTGCATGTCACCCACCGGCGTGTGGAAGAAAACGCGGCTGATGAACGTCAGAACCGGGTTGCCCACCCAGCGGTGCGACCAGGGCATGGCGCCAGACTCGATGCCGCCACGGAACCGGTTGCCGACCACCAGGTCATACCCCTCGTGCAGCTTGTCGATCAGCGGCGCGATGGCGGTGAAGTCGTAACTGTCGTCGGCATCGCCCATGATCACGAAACGGCCGCTTGCCGCGTTGATGCCTCCGATCAATGCGCTGCCGTAGCCCTTCCTATCGATCGGGACCACGCGCACGCCCAGCTCTTTGGCGATCACCTGGGAGCCGTCGGTGCTGCCGTTGTCGGCGACGATGATCTCCGCCGCGAGGCCGTCTTTCTCGATCGCGTTTTGGGCTTTCTGGATGCAGCTGGCGAGGGTTTCGGCCTCGTTCAGGCACGGCATGACAATCGAGACCTCGACGGCGCCCGGCATGGAGCTTTCGTGGCGGTTGGGAGATCGCTGCGCGACGGTCACTGCGCACCAGCCTAACGCGGTGGCTGGCCACCAGCTTGCGTCTCGTGGGGGAAAAGAAATGGCCCCGACGGATCGCCTCTAGAGGACTGGTACCAGCCTTGCGGCTTGTTCCTGCCCTTTCGAACGTTTCCCTCGGGACCGTCGCAAAGACTAAATCGAAATCTGGCGGCGGTGCAAGTCCGAAAGTCAGTTCGCCGCCAACCTATCAGCAGTAGCCGCATGACCCGTCGGTTCCCTCTCATAACGTAGCTGCATGCGACACTTCGCTGGATGCCTCTGAATCTTCAGGACGCCAACCAGGTCATCGGCCGGGCGCAGGCCAAGGCGACTGAGCTTGGCGTGCGCGTGACGGTTGCGGTCGTGGACGAGGGCGGCCTGCTCATCGCCCTCGCCCGCATGGACGGTGCTCTTCCTCTGTCGCCGCAGATCGCGGAGGCGAAAGCCGTTGGAGCCGCGATGCTGCACCGCGACGGCGCCGGGCTCGCCGAGATCGCCAAAGACCGCCCAGGATTCTTCAGCGTCGCCGACCGGTTGGTCCGCGTGCCGATCGTCCCAGGTCTTGGTTCGGTGCTGATCAGGCGCGAGGGCAAGGTGCTCGGCGCCGTGGGCGTCAGCGGCGCGCGCCCGGAGCAGGACCTCGAATGCGCCGAGGCGGGTGTCAGCTCAACCTGAGTCTGCGAAGGGGCTCGTAGACCGAGCCCGTTCGGCCCAGGTGACTGCTGTACAGGACCAACTCTTCTGCCCTCCAGGGCGGCAGGTTGGGCGGGGTGGGAAGCGCCGGCGGCGCGGCGCCGTCTCGTGCCCGCGCCCGAGCAAGCGTGATGTGTGGCTGGAACGACCGCACCTCCGCGTCCAACCCGGCTCGAGCGCACTCCGCCTCCACCTGGGCGCTCAGCTCCCTGGCTTCGTTCGCGCCCGCTCGGATGTCGAGCCAGACCACGCGCGCCAGCCGCCCGCGTTTGAACGTCCCGACCCCGCCCAGCTCCAGCTCCAACCCGGCCAGCCGAAGCTCAGCGAGCCGGTTGGCGATACCCTCCACCACCGAGCGCTCGACGGTGCCGATGAAGCGGACGGTGAGGTGCAGGTTGGAAGCCGGCGTCCAGCGAAAATCGGGCGCTGCCGCCGCACAGGCGGCTAGGTAGGTCTCCAACTGCTTGCGCTGCGCCTCGGGCACCGGCAGCCCGAAGAACGCGCGCACGCCTGGCCCTACTTCCGGGCGGGCGCCTTCTTCCAGTGCTGCGGCACCCACGAGCTTGGCGCGGTGGGCCGCCAGCCGAAATGGGTGCTCACCGAGTCAATGCCGTCGGCGATGTTGTTGAGACCAAACATGTTGATCTCGTCCGGCGTGACAAGAGGATCTTTGAAAAGCACCTCCATGATCGCAGCGCCCGGGATCAATAGGCCAGGCGGCACCATGATCCTTGGCTTCTTGATTCCGCGAGCGTCCAGAAACCAGCCGTAGATCGTCTTGAAAGTCACAACTTCAGGACCGCCGAGCTCGACAATCTTGCCCAGCAGCTCGGGCTTCTGGATCGCCTCGACCACACATCGGGCCGCGTCCTCACGCAGGATCGGCTGCAGCTGGGTCTCACCGTAGTTGGGGATGATGACGACCGGGCCAAAGTTCGAGAGGCGCTCGAAATCGTTGAGCGATCCCCCCTCTTCGGCCAGAACCAGCGAAAAGCGAAGAATCGTTCCCGCCACTCCGGACTTCGCCAGCTCCTGCTCTCCCATCCACCGCGACGTCAGGTACTTGTAGTGCGCGTCCAGCCGGGCCCCGATCGCGCTGACGAACACCACCGACCGGATGCCGGCCGCCTTGGCCGCCTCGCCCAGGATTCGTGGACCGTCGACGTTTACCTCGAGGAACGACTGCGGGCGGTTGCGGCGTACCGCGACCAGGCTGATGATGTGCTCGACCCCCTGCGCGGCCTGCGTCACGGCCGCCGGGTTCAGGGCGTCGCCCACCATGATCTGTGCGCCGCGGATCTTGAAACCGGCAGCCTTCATCGGGTCGCGAACCAGCACCCTCAGCTGGTGCCCGCCGTCGATCAGCTTGTGAGCGACACCGCGGCCGAAAAAGCCCGTCGAACCGAGCAGCAGGATCCTCGCCACGGATCAGATCGTAGTGGAAGGCATACTGAGGGCCAGTGTTCGGCCAGGCGGCGGGAGGTTTCGGTCTTGGGCTGCTCGCCGTCTTGATCGGCATCGCGGGAGTCGCGGCAGCGCTGCGGACGCGACGCCGGAGGGCTAGTAATCCGGATGCGTACGGAGCGTCGGGCGGGATCGTCTACACGGTGGTCCAGGTCGGCTGCTCGGGACTGCTCTTGCTGGGCGGGATCGGGCTGATTGTTCTCGCGCTTGCCTTTCGCCGCTAAATCACTTACCCGCCGGCCGGGAAGCCAATTCACCTCCCCGCTCGCCGGGGAGATCGCGCAGCGCCGGGGCAATTCACCTCCCCGCTCGCCGGGGAGGTCGGGCCGCAGGCCCGGGTGGGGCAGTCCCCTCTTGCAATACCGCTAGATGACGTTTCTTTCTTTAACGAGCGAACCTTTCGCGAACCGGGCGAAAGCGAACGGCGTGATGTCGATCTCCGAGGAGTGGTCCAGCAACAACTGGGTCAGCAGCAGCGCCGCCGCGGGCGCCTGCATGAACCCGTGTCCGCTGAACCCAGCCGCGCACCAGAAGCCCTCGAGCTCCGGTACCGGCCCCAGGATCGCCTGGTGGTCGGGAGTCGTCTCGTAAAGGCCCGACCACGCAGTCTTGACCCCAGCTCCGGCCAGGGCCGGCGCCCGGCGTGCGGCCTGTTCGAACATCTTTTCGAGAAAGTCCCAGTTGACATCGGTCACAAATCCTGGAGGCTCTTCCCGATCGCTCATGCCGATGAGGACCCCGTCGCCTTCCGGGTGGAAGTACAGCGAGGTTCGAAAATCAACCGTCATCGGGTTCGTGCGCGACACCGCAGGAAACGCCCCTGTGACCGCGATGTGGCGGCGGTACGGCAGGACAGGGATCTCGAGCCCAGCCATGCGCCCGATCGAAGGGGACCACGCTCCAGCGCAGTCGACGACCAAACGAGTGGCGACGTCGCCGCTGGAGGTGCGCACGCCCCGCACGCGGCCGGACGCGACGTCGATGCCGATGACCTCGACACCCTCCTTCAAGTGAGCACCATGGCGCCGCGCGGCCGCCGCGTAACCGGACGTCACGTCGGCCGGGCTGGCAACGCCATCGCTCGGGCAGAACGTGCAGCCGAGGACGTCGTCGACGTTCAGCACGGGCACCATGCGAGAGGCTTCGGCTGGATCGACCCACCGCGCCTCGGTCAGGCCGATGCGATGCCACATCTCCATGTTGTGGCGAAAGTCCTCGACCTGCTGCGGAAGGGTGAGGACGAAGAGATAACCGATCTGCCGAAAGTCGGCGGGATGACCTGTCTCGTCTTCGAAACCTTCTAGCAACTTCACCGACATGCGCTGCAGGCGCACGTTGGCCTCCATGGAGAACTGCTGCCTGACCCCGCCGGCACACTTGCCGGTGGATTGAGAGCCCAGGGTTTCGCGTTCGAGGAGCAGCACGTCCACCTCGCGCTTGGCCAGCTGGTAGGCAAGCGCGCAGCCCATGATCCCGCCGCCCGCGATGACTACATCAGCGCTTTCCATAGCCTTCGGTCAGGTGCTCGACGGTAGGGCGGGCATGCCATGACATCCCCCACACCTCGAAGATCACCTTGAGCGCGGCGAACGTCGTGATGTCGCCATTGTCGAAGGGCGGCGACACCTCGACGACGTCGAAACCGACCAGGGCCGCGCGCCTGGTGGCAGCCCCGAGCAGGTCCAGCGCCTGCCTGGTCGACAGTCCGCCTGAGGACGGGATCTCGGTGCCCGGCGCGAAAGCCGGATCGAGCACGTCGATGTCGAACGAGACATGGACTTTCTTCCCCGCCAGCCGATCGGCGATCTTTTCCGCCGACCTCCCCGGATCCCGGGCAAGTTCCTGCGCGGACACCAGCAAAATCCCGTTAGCCGCGATGAACTCGAGCTCCTCTGGGTCATAGTCTCGAGCGCCCGCGATGATGACCCGCGCGGGATCCAGTCCTGACACGTCCAGTGCGCGGCGCAGCGCACAGCCGCACGTCCAGCGTCCTCCGCGCGAGAAGTCGCACAGGTCGGGATGGGCGTCGACCCACAGCACCGCGAGGTCGGGGTGGCGCTTGGCCTGCGCCGCCAGCGTCGAGATGGCGGTGCAGTGGTCGCCTCCGAGCACGGTGAGGAGCGCTTCCGGCCGAACACGCGACAGCCGTTCCGCCACCTTGGACCAACCGGCCTCGATGTCGGTGCCGGCGTCCAGGTCTCCAAGGTCGGCGACGCGCAGGTCCGTGAGCAGCCGGCCGTCCTCGGTCACGGGCGGCATCGCCGCGGAGAGGCTTCGGATTCTCTGGGGAGCCAGCGCCGCGCCCTTGCGGTACACCGCCGAGCCGTCATAGGCGATTCCTGCCACAACCACGTCGGCCGATTCGGGGGATCCGCCAGCCAAGCCGGCCCATGGCCGCAAACCGTCGAGATTCATCGGGAGCGGCCCTCAGGCACTTTCAAGATCAGGAACGCCCCAATCACCAGCCACGCGCAGAAGATCGAGAAGATGACAGGGTAGCCGCCGGGCAGGCCCAAAATGTGTGGTCCTTTGTTGAAGGGATCGAGCAGGAATCCACCCACGAACCGGGCGATGATCCCAGACCCGGCGGTCGCGATGTTGCTGAAGCCCATGAAAAGTCCTGCCTCGTCAACAGGTATCACGTCCTGGATGAAAGCCCAATCCACCGAAAAGAACAACCCGTAGCCGACCCCGATCAGGATCCCAACCAGTGTCGCCTGGGCGGCGAGCTCGGGTACCTTCAAAGCATGCGCCAGCGGCTGGACCAGCTGGGCCGGGAGCAGTTCGTAGTGGCTGAATACGAGCATCAACAGACCGGCAGCTCCGAGCAGGCCCCCGATCAGGATGAATGGCCGGCGGCCGAAGCGGTCTGAGGCGCGAGCGGCCGGAAGGGAGACGGCGAAGGCGCTAAGTATCACCAGGCCTTGCAGCGTGAAGCTGGCCGTGATCGTGGCCCGGCGGTCGCCACTGAAGAACACGTCGCTGAAATAGAAGAAGACGAAGGTCTGGATGCCGACCAGGCCCATGAGGATGAGCAGACGCGACGCCATCAGCCACATGAAGCTCGGATAGCGAAGCGGTCGCGCGAAGGTCGTGGTGAGGGCGTGCCGAACTCCCGTGAACTGTTCGCTGGTCGCTTGGGCGCGGTCCGGGATCAGCAGGACGGTGGGCAGCATCGTCGCGAGCAGCAGCCCACAGATGCTGAGGATCGCCGCGATCCGCCCCGCGTGCGCCAGGATGAACCCTGCCCCGACCGTGCCGGCGAGAAGGCCGACCACGTTCGACACGCCGTAGTAGCCCGAAGCGGTGCCGCGCTGCGACGCCGGAACCACGTCCGGCAGCAGGCCCTGGTAGGGACCCTGTGCCGTGTTGGACGCGGTCTGCAGAAGGAAGTAGAAGATCACGACCAGCCAGTAGCTGCCCGAAAGAGCGAGCCCGATCAGGAAGATGACGTCGCCCGCGGTGCCGACGACGATGAATGGCCGCCGGCGTCCCCAACGCGTTCGCGTGCGATCCGAGACGGCGCCGATGACGGGCTGCCAGACGACCGCCATCAGGGAACCTATCCCTTCCAGCACGCCGAGGGCGACGCCTTTGTGCTCCCTGCCCACGAGCTGCAGCACCAGGTCGGGGATGATCAGCCCGCCAAGGCTGGTCCACAGGTAGCCGATCGCGACCCAGTAGATGGACAGGAGGGCGAAGTCGAGGTGGCCGAGCCGGCGCGAGGATCCCGCGGCCGGCTTGCCGCCGGCCTCGGCCATGATCAATCGGGCCGGTACGGCGGGAGAGACTTCTTGACCGGTCGGTCTTCGCGGTACCCGAGCGCGTACTCGCCCTGGAGAATGGTGTGAACCTCGCGGGTTCCCTCATAGATGATGGGGGCCCTCGCGTTGCGCAGGAAGCGCTCGACCGGGTACTCGGCCGAGTACCCGTACGCCCCATGGACCTCGATCGCGTCGTGCGCGGCGTTGAAGGCTGCATCGGTGGCGTACTGCTTCGCCATCGACACGTCGCGCGTATGCCGCACTCCGGTGTTCTTCATCCAGGCGACCTTGTAGTAGAGCAATCGGCAGATCTCGTAGTCGCGCGCCATGCGGGCGATCATCTGCTGGACCAGTTGATAGCGACCGATCTCCTGGCCGAAGGTCTTGCGCTCTCGCGCGTACTTCACCGACGCATCGACGCAGGCGCGCACGGTTCCAGCTGCGCCGGCGGCGACCGTGTAGCGCCCATTGTCGAGGCAGCTCATCGCGATCTTGAACCCGTCGCCTTCGTCTCCGATCCGGTTCGCCTCGGGCACCTCGACATCGGTCATGAAGATCGAGCCAACGTCGCCGGCGTGGAGGCCGAGGCGGTCCGGAATCGACTCGGTGCGCAGCGCCTTGCCGCAGGCTGAGCGGTCGAGCATGAACGCGGAGACTCCGCGCGACCCGGCCTTCGGATCGGTCTTGGCGAACACGAGCGTGAAGTCCGCGGTGTCGGCGTCGGAGATCCAGACCTTCTGTCCGTTCAACACGTAGCCGCCCCCTGAACGTCGAGCCGTCGCTTGCATCGACGCCACGTCTGAGCCGGCGTTGGGCTCGGTCAGACCGTAGCAAGCGAGCTTCTGGCCTGAGGCCATGGGCACCAGCCACTGCTTCTTCTGCTCTTCGGTGGCCCACGTGTAGAGGCCCATCCCGACCAGGCCCACGTGCACTGAAAGCACTGTCCTGTAGACCGTGTCCACGTACTCGAGCTCCTCGCACACCAGGCCCAGCGACAGGTAATCCAGCCCAACACCGCCATAGCGCTGCGGGAAGCACACGCCGGGGAGCCCGATCGATGAGAGCTTGGCGAAGATCTCGGGATCGTGGTGGCGGGCGCGGTCGTTGGCCTGGATGGTCGGGGCGAACTCGCGGGCGCAGAAGTCGCGGACGGTGGCGACGAGCTGCTCCTGGTCGGGGGTCAGAGCCAGATCGAGCATCTACTGAACGGTATTACTTCTTCGGGGTCGGAGTCGGACTCGCCAGGCGGGTCGTGCTCGCCGTGGTCGTCTTGAGGTCGCCTGGCCCGACGTGACCGATGAATGGCAGGCGGTGGCCGATGCTGAGGATGATGGGAACGGTCCTCGAGCTGTGGAGCTGCGGCTGCACGAAGTCCGAATAGATCTGCTGCAGCTGGTGGATGCCGGCGACCGAATCCAGGTGCGCTCCTGAAGGCTTGGCCGCAGCGGTCTTCAGGGCCTGCAGGTCGGACTTGGAGACCATGGCCGAGGTGATCGGATTGGAAAGAATCTCCGACTCGAGCTTGTTGACCTGCGAAAGAGTGAGGCTCGCGGTTCTCAAAGCGGGCTCGAACGCGTTGTCGAGGGTCACCAGCGCCGACACTGCGAGGTAGATCACCACCAGGGTCACCAGGGCGTGGACGAAGATGCCGAGCAAGCCGTCGATTCCGCGGATCGTTTCTAGACGATGAAAGGCGCCCCCGATCCCACCACCGATCGCGCCCATGACCACCGCGACGATCAGGGCGACGAAAACGCTGAGCACCGCGTTGAGGTGCAAGAGCTTCTGCATCTCGGTCGCGTACTGGTCGTGGAAGCGAAAGACCAGGAGCAGCGTGCCGAAGAAGAAGATCTCGGCCAGCAGTGGCTGGATCACGCCGCGCTGATACCCGGTGATCAGGGCGACGATCAGGAGGAGGACCACGATCACGTCGATGATCACTGTTGCCTCCTCATGCCGCCATCGGGCGCTTGACCAGGATCCGCGCTTCGACCACGAGATACCCAACGAACATGGCGACGATGCCCAGCGCTTCGCTGATTGGTTGGGCCGCGTAAACGCCCCTTGTCTGCGCGAAGCTGTGGCCTCCGGCGACGATGAAGGCGCCGGCAGCCAGGACGGCAAGGCCGACGACCCGATTTCGCGGCGCACCCGCGCGCGCCGCTCTCCAGGCCGACCATGCGGCGCCGCCGATCAAGAGAAGCGACCCGCCGAGGTTCGTGATGAGGGGCAGGATGACAGGCACGTCGATCGCGCCTCGAGCGGGAACCTGGGCCTTGAGGAGGTTGGCGTCAGTGTTGGCCAGGATCACCGCGACCAAGCCGGCGATCGAGAGCAGAACCATCACGATGGTCGCGATCCGGCCGACGCGTTGCGAGGTAAGGAGCAGGAATGAGCCGAGCCCGAGCCAGCCGACGTTGAGCAGTCCCCCGAACAGGTAGTAGCCCTTGTAGGTGGCGTCCGACCACCCGAAAGCCTGGCCGGCGGTCTCGAAGAGCGCTGCTGCCGCGAACATCGCGAGAGCGAGAGCCCAGATCGCCTGATAGGCCTTGCGTCGGCTGAGGTACTGGCGGGCGACGACGGCGGCGAAGGCGCCGCCGACCGCGCCTGCGATCAGGGGGATCACAAACACCGGCGCCATTCTAGAGGCCGGACCGGAGGCCCCGTCGAGAGATTCGGTGGCGAGGTGGCCGAGATCCTAGGCGCGGCCGAGCACCGCAGCGCGCGCATCGTGGCATGCTCAAGCGAGGAGCGGAGGCCGCAACAATGGAGATCGGCCGCATCGGCGACGAAGATCCGACGGGGATCTCGGGCCCGGCCTCTCATGTGAGCGGCCGAACAGACTGGCCACCCGGGCCAGAATCTCCGTCTTCCGTTAGACTCGGGCCAATCTTGGCCCGAACGATAGCCGTCGCCATGCAGAAGGGGGGTGTCGGCAAAACCACCACCGCGGTCAACCTCGGCGCCGCCCTGGCAGAGTTGGGCCAACGGGTGCTCCTGATCGACCTCGACGCCCAGGGCCACCTCACTCTATACATGAAGCCCGCGGCCGAGATCGATAAGACTGTGTACCACCTGCTGGTCGATCCTGACACCACCGTGACCGACGTCGTGCAGGAGGCTCCGCAGATGGGGGTCCATTACATCCCTGCCGATATCGAGCTGGCCGGCGCGGAGAACCAGCTCATCAATGAGATCGGTCGCGAGAGCATCCTGCGCGACAAGCTCGAGCCCGCGCAGAAGCGCTACGACTTCATCATCATCGACTGCCCGCCGTCACTCGACCTCATCGTGATCAATGCGCTCGTAGCCGCCGACGAGGTGCTCGTCCCGCTTCAGGCTGAATTTCTCGCGCTGCGAGGAATGCAGGAATTGCTGGTCACGATGGAGCGTGTCAAGCGCCGGCTCAACCCGCGCCTTGAGCTGATCGGTATCCTCCCGACGCTCTACAAGCAACGCGCGCTGCACTCGCAGGAGGTCCTCGCCGCGGTCAGGGAGAAGTACGGCGACAAGGTCTACGACTTCGGTGTGACCGATTCCATCCGCTTTGCCGAGACCCCACTTGCAGGTCAGTCGATCCTTCAGTACGCCCGCGAGTCAGACGGTGCGAAGTCGTACCGTGCGCTGGCAGCCAAAGTGTTAGAGAATCACCGTGGGCCCAAGCAATGAGTGACCATAGCCAAGTCTTCCGGGGTCCCCGCGAAATCGAAGATTTCGTGGGGTGGAGAGTCATGGAGAATCACAGGTAGGACTTTTTGATGCCCACTTTCAAGCGTGTTTCACTCGCGGGATCTGAAGAGCTGTTCCGGCCGACGCGCCCCCAGGTCGTCATGGACACGGATGACGTCATCAAGGGCGCCGTGGACCGGCACATCGAGGTGAAAGAGGTCGTCTACCGGACCCTCAACTTCACTCCCGACGAGATCGAGCTGCTGCTCGAGGCGATCCAGACCGCCAAGTACCCGGACCGTGTCCGTGCGAAGCCGGCCCTGGACAAGTTCGACTCGCTGGACGCGCTCCGCGTCAAAGTCCAGGGAGTGGTCGAGCAGTAGGGTAGGGCTCAGTTATCTCCGCTTAGAGCGCCGCCGGATGTAGCCGTAGACCCAGAAGAGGCAGACGAGCGAGAGGACGATGGCGAAGCCGACTGCTGCAGGGCGCTCCATTGATGTAAGTGTGTCCGCTTCCGAGGTCCGCAGGATATTTCGCGGCATCGACGGGCGGAGCCAAGGAAAGGGTGGCGCAGCTAGGAGCGCATCGTTAGATGCGTGACGACGCGGCGCCGGGCCCCTTGACGCAGGCTTCTGCGCCCCCGGGGTCCCCGCGGAATCGCAAGATTCCGTGGGGTGGGATGGCGCCCGCCCGTCCAGGACGCGAAGATCCAAGGAACTTCGGAAAGCGGCACACTGGATACTGATTGATGGCCAAGCTCTCCATTGATGTAAATACTGATTGATGGCCAAGCTCTCCATCCTCAAGGTCAAGCTCGATCGCGAGGTCAACGGTTACGTCGTTTCCTGCTCGAGCACCAAGGAGGCGGTGGTCATTGACCCCGGGCTGCCGGTCGAAAAGATCGCCGAGCAGCTGAAAGGCCTCAAGGTCCGATACATCCTCGCCACGCACTGCCACCCAGGGCACGTCGCCGGCAAGGATGAGCTCAAAGAGCTGGTCGGAGGCGAGACCGGGCTCCACTCGGCCGACGCGAAGCAGTTCCTCCGCTCGGCGGATCGCTACCTGCTGGACGGCGACGAGCTCGACTTCGGCGAGTTCAAGCTCACCGTGATGTACACCCCGGGGCATACTCCCGGCAGCGTTTGCTTCGTGATCGCCAACCACGCCTTCGTCGGCGACACCTTGCTGGCCGGGGGCATTGGCAAGCAGACGCCTGAGACGGATCTCCGGCGCCAGATGATGAGCATTGGGACCAAGCTGCTCCGACTTCCTCCGTCCACCGCGCTGTACCCCGGGCACGGACCGGCCAGCAGCCTCGAGCGCGAACTTGCCCAGAACCCGATCTTCAGGGGCGCCCCCTCCCCTCGCTAAATTGACAACGGTTCGCCAGGGCCGGCGCTCTCCCTCCCGGGATCGGATTTTCGAAGTAGTTACACCCCGCAACGCATTGGTTCACCTGGTGGACGATTGGGGGACGGCCGGAATGAATCCGGCCTACTGGCCCGGTGGGGACTTAAGCCGCGCTGGCCAGGCTCAGTGAGATCTTGGTCACGCCCGAGCTTCCGCTAGCGCCGAGGATGCCCGCGAACTTCGAGTTGCTCTTCCGGCTGAAGATGGCCGAGAACGCTCCGTTCGCCGTGCCGCTGAACTGGATGTTCCAGTCGCCCTGGCTCAGCTTGCTCGAGTAGAAGGCCTGCACCTTGTCGACGCTGTCGAGGGTCTCCCACTCCATGCCCCAGGTGGTCTGTCCGCTGGCCGTGAACGTCGCCGCCGCAGTGAGACGCGCGCCAGGATAGATCGGGACGTCGGAGGGGAACCCAGCCGGCATCGCCACCGCGGGGTCGAGCTTCGAGGAGCCGGTCGAAGCAGTGGCTTTCGAGCTGGATGAAGCGTGCGGAGAGCTGCTCGCAGTGTTGGTGGAGCCACCGCAAGCGGAGCCGGCCCCCAGCGCGACCATGAAGAAGAACGCTGCGGAAAGACGGAATGCTGATTTCAAAGCCGCCCAAGTTTGCGCGGTGCCGCGAGGCGAGTCAACGAATCGCCGGACTACGTCGCACCATGCGACCCGCCGCCCGTCCGGTCCTCTTGCCTTCGCGCACCACCGCCTGCCCGCGTAGAAACACATCTCTGACGGCGAAACCGAACTCCTTGCCGTCGAGGGCTCCATGGCGCTGGCGCGAGCGCATCAGCGTAGGGCGGACTCGCGTCGTCCGATTCGGATCGACGATGACCAGGTCGGCATCGAAACCGGGGGCGACCGCGCCTTTGGTCTCCTCCAGGCCGGCGAGCGCGGCCGGACCCTCGCTCACCCAGCGCGGAGCAAGCGACTCGTCTCCCAGGCGCTTGGCGAGCTCGAGACAGCTCAGGTAAAGAGTCTGCACGCCAGGACTTCCGGAAGGAGCCTGATCGAGCGGCCGCGACTTCTCCTGGTCGGTGTGGGGCGCGTGGTCCGTGGCGACGATTCTGATCACGCCGTTCGCGGCAGCCTCGAGCAGAGCTTCGCGATCAGCCGCGGTGCGGATGGGCGGGAAAACCTTCATCGCGGTGCCGAGCCGAGCGAAGTCCTGGTCGGTAAGCCACAGGTACTGCGGGCAGGTCTCCAGGGTCAACCGGGTGCCGCTCCGCATCGCGTCTTCCGCAGCGCGCAGACCCAGCAAGCTGGACAGGTGCGCGACGTGTAGGTGCACCCCCGAATCCTTCGCGATGGCAGCGGCGGCCGAGATGGCTACGGCTTCAGCCTGGGCGGGCCGTGATTCGAGAAGGTCCGTGTAGGTTTCGAGGGGACGCCGGAAGGCGGCCAGGACCGCTGGGTCCTCCGCGTGAATCGCAAGCGGCAGGCCGAGCCGCGCCACGACCGGCGCCAGTCGAGCCAGCGTCCCGTAATCGGGCGGCGCCTCGAGGTCCGGGTCGCCCGCGTCCGGCGTCTGAAGGATCTGCTTTCGGCTCAGGCTGAAGCCGTAGCCGAGGTAAGCCTTGTAGCCGATGGCACCCGCCTCGGCCAGCGCCTCCAGCTGCTCAGCGGTCGTGCTCGAGCGGATCAGTCCCCACAGCCCAAAGTCGACTCGCGCCTTGCGGCGGGCGAGCGCCGCCTTCGCTTCCAGCACGCCGGCGGCGTCGACCGCCGGCACCGTGTTCGGCATGTCGAGCACGGTGGTCACGCCGCCCATGGCGGCCGCCGCGGTCAGCGTTCCGAAGTCCTCCTTCTCAGGGAAACCCGGGTCGCGACTGTGCACATGTACGTCGATCGCGCCCGGCAGCACATACATTCCCCGCGCATCGATGACGCTCGCACCCGCCGGAGTCGCACCGCCGGCCTCGACCCGCGTGATCACGCCGTCGGTGACGTGGACCTCCGCCTCGCGGGGACCATCCGGGGTGTAGACCGTGCCCCCCCGAATCAGGAGCTCAGTCAAGCTCTAGGTCTTGGGTGCGAAACAGCGGCGAGTATGGGATGCCGGCGCTGCGAATGTTCTCCTCGCCCCCCTCGCCGCGGTCGAGGACCACGACGAGGTGGATCACGTCGACGCCGGCGTCGCGCAGCACCTGCGCTGAGCGGAGCGAGTCGCCACCGGTTGTGACCACGTCCTCGATCACCGTCACCCGCTCGCCTGGCTCGAGCCGCCCTTCGATCTGCTTCGAGGTCCCGTAACCCTTCGGCTCTTTGCGGATCAGGACCAACGGCAGGCCGGTCTCCATGGAGACCGCCCCGCCCAGGAGCACCGCGCCCAGCTCAGGCGCCGCAAGGCGCTGTGTCTCGGCTGGCACCAGTTTCGCGAGTTGCTTGCCCAGCCGCCGCAGCAGCATGGGATCGGTTTCGAACAGGAACTTGTCGAAATACCGGTTGGAGCGCTTGCCCGAGCGAAGAATGAAATCGCCCTTGAGGTACGAGGCGGCGACCAGGTCGCGCCCGAGCGTCTCGCGCTCAGCTGTAAGGGGTCCCCGCGAACTCACCGCGAAGCCTCCGAGTTCGTGGGGTTTCCGATCACAACGTCAATCTAATGGATAGAAGCAAGCGGCCAGGTGCTCGGCACCGAACGCTTCCAGCGGCGGCTCCTCCTCCGCGCAATGCGGTCGCGCGCGCGGGCAGCGCGTGCGGAACCGGCAACCAGAAGGCGGATTGACCGGAGAACCGACATCCCCCTGCAAGATCACGCGCTCCCGGCCGCGCTCGATGATGGGATCGGGAATCGGAATGGCCGAAAGGAGGGAGCCCGTGTAGGGATGGCGAGGCCGGCGGTAGAGCTGCCCGCCCGGCGCCACCTCGACGATCTTGCCCAAATACATGACCGCGACACGATTCGAGATGTGCTTGACGACCGAAAGGTCATGGGCGATGAACAGGTAGGTGAGGTTGAACTTCGACTGCAGCTTCTCCAGCAGGTTGATGATCTGGGCCTGGATCGAAACATCGAGAGCGGAGATCGGCTCGTCGCACACGATGAAGGTCGGTTCCACCGCCAGGGCACGGGCGATGCCGATCCTCTGCCGTTGACCGCCCGAGAATTCGTGCGGATACCGGTCGGCAAATTGGGGGTTCATGCCCACCACGTTGAGCAGCTCGTAGATCCTGTCCTGGCGTTCGCGACCCTTGGCCAGGCCGTGGATGTCGATCGGCTCGCCGATGATGTCGCCGACCGTCTGCCTGGGGTCGAGCGACGCGTAGGGGTCCTGGAAGATCATGGCCATCTCTCGGCGCCGTGTCCGCAGAGCTTCGCCGCGAAGGTTCGTGATGTCCTCTCCCTTGAAATGCACCGTCCCCGCGGTGGGGTCGTAAAGGCGCATCACGGTGCGGCCGAGCGTCGACTTCCCGCAGCCGGACTCTCCGACGAGGCCGAGCGTCTCGCCCTTCATGATCTCGATGTCGACGCCGTCCACCGCACGCACGTGGGCGACCGTGCGCTGCAGGACCCCTGAGGCGACCGGGAACCACATCTTCAAGCCGTGTGCCGCAAGGAGCGGATCTGCCGACGTCCAAGCCTTCTTCAGCTGAGCGCGAGCTGTCTCAGGCACCCTTCAACTCCGTTCCCGACTGGGTGACCCAGCAGGCGGCCAGCTGCGTTTCGCCGACCCGGTTCAGCTCGGGCGTGTCACGGGAGCACCGCTCGACCTTGAACGAACAGCGGGGATGGAACGCGCAGCCCCTGGGCAGATCGGTGAGGCTTGGGGGCAGGCCCTCGATCGGCCTCAGGGGTTCGTGCCGCTCCGCGTCGAGGCGCGGGATCGACCGCAGGAGCGACCATGTGTACGGGTGCTTCGGATGGGCGAAGACATCCGTGGTCGGGCCGGACTCGACCACCCTTCCGGCGTACATCACCATCACGCGCTCGCACATGCCCGCGACCACGCCCAGGTTGTGCGTGATCAGGATCGTCGCGGTCCCGAACTCCCGGTTGACCGTCTGAAGCAGATCGAGGATCTGGGCCTGGATGGTGACGTCCAGCGCGGTCGTCGGCTCGTCGGCGATCAGCACCTTCGGCGTGGTGGTCAGACCCATGGCGATCATCGCGCGCTGCCTCATGCCGCCGGAGAACTGGTGCGGGTAGTCGTGGGCGCGCTCGGCCGGCGACGGGATGCCGACCTTGCCGAGCATGGCCACCGCTCCTGCCAGCGCTTTGACGTTGTCCACGCCTCGGTGCAACCGCAGCGGCTCACCCACCTGCCAACCGGTCCTGAAGACCGGGTTCAAGGATGTCATCGGATCCTGAAAGATCATCGCGATGTCCTGCCCGCGGATCTCGCGCATCTCGCTCTCGGAAGCCTTGGTCAGGTCTCGGCCGTTGAAGAGCACCTTGCCGCCCACTATCCGGCCCGGTCGCTGCAGACGCATGATGCTCATCGCGGTCACCGACTTGCCGCAGCCGGACTCCCCCACGATGCCCAGCGTCTCGCCCGCGTCGAGGTGGAAGGAGACGCCGTCCACCGCTTTGACGTCCCCCTCCTTGGTCTTGAAGACGGTGCGGAGGTCCTGCACCTCGAGCAGGGTGTGTCCCATGCCCGCTTACTTGAGCCGGGGGTCGAAGGCGTCCCGGACTGCGTTCCCGAAAACGTTCGAAGCGAGCACGATCACGAAGATGGTGATCCCAGGGAAGACGACCAACCACCCCGAGTGGAAGAAATAGCTCTCGGCGTTGGTGAGCATGTTGCCCCAGCTCGCGGTCGGCGGCTGGATGCCGAGACCGAGGAAGTCCAGCGCCGCCTCGATCAGGATGATCTGGCCGACCCCCAAGCTCGCGGCCACGATCAGAACCGGCAGCACGTTCGGCAGCAGGTGGCGGAAGATCAGGCGCAGGTCGCGAGCTCCGATGGAGCGCGTGGCGAGGATGAAATCTCGCTGCTTCACCGAGAGCACCTCTCCACGCACCAACCGGGCGACACCGCCCCACCCGACCGAGGCGATGATGGCCGCAAGAGTGATCGCGTTGGGGCGGAAGAGGATCGACATCAGGATGAACAGGAAGATGGCGGGGATGGCCAGGAAGACATCGACCACTCTCATCAACACGTCATCGGCCCAGCCGCCGTAGTAGCCGGCGACAAGGCCGACTGTCGTTCCCAGCGACAGTGACAGGGCGACGGTGAGGAACGCGACGCCCAGCGAGACGCGGCCGCCGTAGATGAGCCGGGTCAGAGTGTCGCGGCCGAGCTCGTCGGTGCCGAGGAGGTATGGGTGGCCAGGCGTCCGGAACGTGTCCGTGAGGTGTTGGCGGGCGGGATCGTAGTGCGTCAGGAATTGACTGAACAGCGGGGCGGCGATGGCGATCAGGGCGAGGATCAAGATCAACGCTCCGCAGAACATCCCGATGCGGTTGTCGCGCAACCGCTCCCAGGACTCGTTCCAGTAGCTCTGCGCCGGGCGCCGCGCCTCGCCCTCGAACGCCGGCCCCGGCAGCGTCAGCTCAGTGGTTCGGCCGGGGTCGATCACAACCCCAGCACCTGGGCGGTCATGCGTACCGGATCCGTGGATCGAGCAGGGCGTAGAGGACGTCGGCGAGCAGGTTGCCGGCCACGACCAGCAGTGTCGCGAAGAAGACCACTCCCATCACGGTCGAGTAGTCGTACTGGAGCGCACGTTCGAAAGCCAGCCGCCCGAGCCCAGGCCAGCTGAAGACGACCTCCACCACCAGCCCGCCGCTGACCAGGCCGGGCAGTTCCAGGCCGACCAGGGTGACCAGAGGAATCAGCGCGTTGCGCAGACCGTGGAGGTACACAACCCGGCGTTCGCTCATACCTTTGGCGCGGGCGGTCCGGACATAGTCCTGCGAGAGCACCTCCAGCATGCTCGATCGCGTGAACCGCGACCAGAGGGAGAGGTAGAAGAAGGACAGCACCGTGGCGGGCATGATCAGGTGTAGGAGTCGATCGCCCAGGTCACCACCGCCGAACGGGCTGGCCACGCCACCTGACGGAAGCCAGGGCAAGCCGTAGTGCTGAAAGGTCACCGAGAAGACCAGGATGAGCATCAAGCCCAGCCAGAACTGGGGCACCGCGAACCCGGCCACCGAGAACACGGTCAATGCGTGGTCGGTCTTGCTGCCCCGCCGCAGGGCTCCGATCACGCCGAGCGGGACGGAGATCATGATTCCGAGCAGGACCGCGGTGACCGTCAGCTCGAGCGTGTTCGGAAGGCGCTCGAGGATGTGCGTCATGACCGGGCTGCCGTCGATCATGGAGCGCCCGAAGTCGCCGTGCATCACGTTCCAGAGCCAGGTCAGATACCACTGGTAAAACGGTTGGTCGAGGCCAAGGTTCGCCCGCAGGCGCGCGATATCCTCCGGGCGCAGCGCGGGGTTGAGGTCGATGCCGGGCACGTATGCGCCTCGTGTCCGATCCATCAGGATGAGCGTGACCGCCGTCACGCCAAGGACCACGATGACCGAGGCAAGGAGCCGCCGGGCGATGAATTTGACCAGCACTACTTACACGCCCAGACCGGCGGCTCCTGCCAGCTTTCCTGTATTCCTAGCCTTCGCTCACTTGCCGTCCGTCACCCATACGTCCTTCATCCAGGGCCTGTTGTTGAACTGGTTGTAGGTGCCGAAGTCGGCGCCTGCGACCCGCTTGCTGGTGCCCCAGATGCCGACGTTGAACATCAGGATCGGGGCGGGCACCTGGTCGGACATGATGTCCTGGAACTTGTAATAGAACTCCTTGCGCTTGTTCTTGTCGAGGGTGGCGATGGCCCCGTCAAGCGCTGCGTCGACGTCGGCGTTCTTGAAGTCGGCGCCGTTGAAGCCACCCGCAACCGTGTTGCGCGAGTGGAAGAGCGGCGCCTCGTCCGGATCCTGGCCCCAGCTGAAGCCCACCAGGAACATGTCGAAGGTGCGCGTGCTGACGATCTCGGTGACCAGTTGCGGGAACTGGATCAGTGTGGGGGTGGCGTCGACGCCGATGTCCTTCCACGACTGCTGCATGACCTGCAGCAAGCTCTCCCTCTGCTTGTTGCCGGCGTTCGTATGCATCTCGAACTTGAGCTGCAGTCCGCCCTTGGCGCGGATGCCGTCTGAGCCCTTGACCCATCCGGCCCCGTCCAGCAGCGAGTTGGCCTTGGCCTTGTCGAAGTTGTAGACGACCTGGGGCTTAGCCTTGAACGCCCACGAGGTGGGCGGCTCTACCGAGGTCGCGACCGAGGCGTGGCCGAAGTAGATGGCCTGGATCCACGACTGCCGATCGAGGGCGTAGACCAGGGCCTGGCGAACGGCCTTGTCGCCGAAGAGCTTGCCACCGAGCTTGGTGGGGTCGAGGTTGTAGGCGTAGAAGTCGAAGATGGCGACTGGGAACTCGGTGAGATTGACGTTTCCAGAAGCCTTGACGCTGTCGTACTGCGAGGGGTCGACCGGGCCGATATCGAGCTCGCCCGTTTTCAACTGGTTCCCGACGGTGGTCGAGTCCGGAAGCACCTTGTAGATGTATTGGTCCAGGAGGGCTGCACCGCCCCAATAGTTGTCATTGCGCGCCAGCGTCACCTGCTGGCCGCTCTCCCAGCTGATGAACTTGAAGACGCCGTTGCACACGGTGGGGGCCTTGTTGAAGTCAGCCGTGTTGATGTCCTTGGGCGCGAGGCTGCCGAGCACGTGCTTGGGGAGGATCCCGTACTGCGTGTGGGCGACGAGGAAGGGCGAGAAGACCTCCTTGGTCGTGATCACGACCGTCTGAGGGTCAGGCGCCGCCACGCTGGCGACGTACTTCGATAGGTCGCCGCGCCGGGGCGACGCCACGTCTGCGTACTTAGGGTCGTACGCGAGCTGATACGTGAAGACGACGTCATCCGCGGTCAGCGGCTGGCCGTCCGACCACTTGAGGTTGGGGCGCAGCTTGAACGTGTAGGTGAGCCCATCGGCAGTTGTCTTCGGCAGGTCTTGAGCCAGCGCCCCGACCAGGTCGCCGTTCTTCTTGCTGTTGAGCAGACCGTCAAACATGAGGCCGATCAGCTGGTTGCTGGCGGTGTCGCTGCTGAGCATGGAGTTGAACGTGCGGACGTCCGAGAAGGCGCCCTCGACGATGTGGCCGCCCTTCTTCGGGGTAAGGCTGCTCTGGGTATTGCCACCGGCGCAGGCCTCGAGGAACTCCAATGCCCCGCCTGTGAACGCGGTCCAGGCTGCCGTCGCACCCATTCGGCGAAGGAAATCGCGCCGCGACCAATCTTCCAGGAACCGCTCGAACTGCGCGAAGCCCTTATCTTCCGCTTCCTCGTCTCGACTCATCTAACGCCCTCCAGCCAGACGCCGGCCGCCCCAGCCGGGTCCGTCCAGCTCACGAGCCATCATATGGGCAGTGGCACGTACCGGTCAAAAACAAGCTGTGATGGCCCCCAGGGTCGCGATCGGCGTCGCGAAGGTGGTCCTTCACCTGCCCGATAGTGGTTCGCTCAAGGCCAAGCGCCAGGTTGTCAGCGGCCTGCTCCGCCGGGTTCGGGCCGAGTTCCAGGTCGCCGCGGCCGAGGTCGGTGAGCGCGACCGCTGGCAGCTGGCCGAGCTCGCCATAGCCTGCGTGAGCGCGGACGGGCGCCATGTCGACGAGGTGCTGGCGGCCGCCCTCTCTTACATCGAGTCCCACGCCGACGGAGCCCGCATCACGGACGTGTCGACCGAGCTGGTTCGCCTGTGATGCGTGCGCCGGGCGCGCGCAATGAGAGTCGATTGGTCGAGTTCGAGGCC
>JBGQGS010000006.1:0-31109 GCA_041497555.1 Candidatus Dormibacteraceae bacterium
GGCAATCTGCTGTCGAACGCGATCCGACACACCCCAGCCGGCGGTTCGATCAGAGTCGGAGTCAGCGCATCCGGCGACGCGGTTGTCGTCACCGTGACCGACAGTGGGGAGGGCATCCCGCCGGAGCTTCTGCCGCGCGTCTTCGAGCGATTCGTGAAAGGTGCGAATTCGACCGGCTCAGGCCTCGGGCTCGCGATCGCGCACGACATCGTCACCGCCCACGGCGCCAGGCTCGACATTCAAAGCGAGGTGGGTTCGGGTACGACCGTCCGCCTCATATTTCCCCTCATGACGAGCGCCCAGCATGGATAGGCCGGCTTTCCTGAGCAGGCCGATCGGACGCCGCGAGTTCATGATCGGTGCCGGCGCTCTCGGCCTCGCCGGCCTTGCCGCGCCGCTTGTCGGGTGCGGTCCCGCCGGCAGCCCTGCGGCTCGAGCCACCCCGTCCGTCGCACCTACAGGCCGCACCCCCATCAAGCACGTGATCGTGGACGTCCAGGAGAACCGTTCGTTCGACCACTACTACGGGTTCGCGCCGTTCGCAGGTTCGTACGGAGTCCCGTCGGGCTACACGCAGCCCGACGGAAACGGCGGTCTCGTAGGGCCACATCACCTCACGAGCCCGTCCACCACCGACATCGGCCACACCTGGACCGCCATGCACGGCGCTTACAACGGCGGGAAGATGGACGGCTTCTACAGGTCAAACGGACGCAACGCGCTGGGTTACTACGGTCCGACCGACCTCCCGTTCTACTACGGACTGTTCCAATCGTCCACGCTGTGCGTCAACTACTTCTGCTCGATCCTGGGCCCGACCTATCCCAACCGGTTCTATCTCGCCGCGGGCACGTCAGGCGGCATCACGACGAACGGCGTGTGGGGATATGGAGTCCTCGACTACCCGATCATCCTCGACCTGCTGGAGGAGGCAGGTGTCACGTGGAAGATCTACAACATCGGCTTCGACAGCGTTACGGGCGGCGAATCGGACAACGTCTTCGCCTTCTGGAAGAGGTGGGCTCACGATCCGCGCACGACCGCGGTCAAGAACGACTACCTGCAGGACCTGCGGACCGGCCGGCTGCCCCAGGTGTCATTCGTCATCCCGAGCTTCTCGATGGGCTGGGACGAGCACCCGCCGGCGGACGTGACCGTGGGCATGGGCATCCAGCGGGAGCTAATCACCGCGCTGCAGCAGTCGTCGGCCTGGGCCGGTGCTGCGTACATCCTCACCTACGACGAGTCGGGCGGATTCTTCGACCACGTGTCGCCGCCGCAACTCGACGCCTACGGCCTCGGCATCCGAGTCCCCACCTGGGTGATTTCGCCCTTCGCCAGGCCGGGACACATAGAACCGGCGCTTTATGAGCACGCGTCGGTGCTCAAGTTCATCGAGGCGGTCTTCGGCCTACCGACGCTCGCCTCCGTCAACCACAGGTTCGACACGTCCACCCCCGGCGGCCCGGACAATGAGGCGGCCGCCGGCCAGCCCCTCGGACCGCCGGCCCCGCCTCGGGACGGGCTGAGCGCGATCGGAAGCTTGATGGAGTGCTTCGCGTTCTGACCTGCACGCAAGGCCCGTTTCATCGGAAAATGATGGAAAGGGGGGAACTTGCCGAGGGGTAAATCGAAACCTGCAGTTCGGGGGGGTCGCGCTCGTCCCGCCGAGGACCCGGGGTCCCGGGCGCTCGAGGGTGAGGATCTCGCGACCAAGCGCTGGGAAGACGCGCGCCACTGGATCAGCATCTACGCCGATCTCCTCGAGTTCAAGCGAGGGATCCTGGCCCGAGTGCGGCGCGACGTGGCAAATCTGCAGCCTCCCGCCCAGAAGGCCGCGGCCATGGACCTCAAGATCATCGAGACCCAGATGCACGGGTACCAGGAACGCCTTGATCTCTGGTATCGGCGGATATGGGAGCTCCAGGGGTTGTGGATTGATCCCGTCGGCCGCGTGGTCCGCCACCAGGCCCGCGAGGTGTCTCTGACCAAGCGGGAGTTCCAGCTTCTGCAGTTCCTACTCGACCACCCTCACCGGTTCTTCACCACCACCCAGATCCTGGGTCAGGCCTGGGCCGACCCCGCTCTGTTCCCTGAGGAGGTGCGCAATTACGTCCGCCGGCTCCGGCAGATCCTCGTCGATCTCGCGATCCCGGCTGACCTGGTCAACAAGCCGGGCCGGGGCTACTCGCTGATCTTCCGCAGCAACTGACCAGGGGCTCTCCGCTGCGGGCCGGGAATATTGCTGATCTTTTTATGCCGGCCCTCGTAAACCTTCGAACATGAAGAAGGTCCAGGCCCCGAGCGGACGCCCCGATGTCGTCGCTGCGGTGCGTGGCGGCGACTGGAGCCAGCCGATGGACGGTGAGGGCATTCCGGGAGACGCGACGCTCAAGCACGCCCTCTACTGGAGGAAGATCTACACAGAGATCCTGGCCATGGAGGAGAAGGTGCTGGCCCGCATCCGCCAGCTGATGGACACGCAATCGGCCGAGGGCCGCCACGAGGTGGAGCTGACCAACGTCCCGGTCGTCGTCGCCCAGGCCGAGCGGTTCCGGCAGCGTCTCGGCTACTGGGATGCGCGTGTAGAACAGCTGAACGGGAACTCCCACCACAAACCCTAGCTGGACGCCGAGCGGCCAGTATGAGAGACTCTTACGGATTTTGTTATGCCTACTGGACAGGATTAAGGGGTGATTAACATGCGCCGCTCCATCATTTCGTTCGGCCTTGCTGCTCTCATCGTCCTAATCTGGCCGGCGACTGCGCTGGCGGCTACCGACCCCGGACTTGGCACCGCAGGCAATTTCGCGGTGCTCGCGGGCACCGGCACGGGTCTTACCAACACCGGCCCCAGCTGGATCACCGGCGCGATCGGGGCTGCGGCTGGTATTACCGGATTCCCTCCCGGAACCGCGGGGCCACAGCACAATGGCGATTCCGTGTACATCACGGCCGAGACTGACTTGGGGACCGCGTTCGGCAACGCCTCGGGCCAACCGACCACCACCGATTACACTGGCGTCAATCTCGGCGGCCTGACACTCGGCCCAGGGGTCTACAACCAGACGACTGCACCGACCCTGACCGGCACGCTCACCCTTAGCGGCGGCGGCGTGTATATCTTCAAGGCAGGCAGCACGCTCGTCACCGCGTCCGGCGCACGAGTAGTCCTGCTCAATGGCGCACAGCCGTGCGACGTCTTCTGGGTAGTCGGCAGTTCGGCGACCATCGCCACCTCGACCACCTTCGTCGGCACCATCATGGCCCAGGCCGGCATCCAGATGCAGACCGGCGCAACGCTCAACGGCAGAGCCCTCGCCAGGACCGCCGCCGTCACGCTCGACACCAACCGGATCATCCAGCCCTCATGCCCGGGGAGCTTCACCACCTTTTATCCTGTGCCCGCATATGTGCCACCGCCTGTCGGGAACATACTGCCGGCCACGCTAGGTGTGCCCTGGGAGCTGATCGGGCAGTTTCCCTGGCTGCTCGTGATCGGCGTCGGCGCCGGCCTCAGCGCAACCGTAATGGCCGTGAGCAGCCGAAGGCGCCGCCGCCGCAGCGCATAACGGGTAGGCTGGGGCCATGGTGAGGACCTGGCTGTCATTGGTGCGCCGCGCCCAGCCATCGCCGCACGTTCTGGGCACGGTGAGGGCCTGGCTGTCGTTGGTGCGCCGCGCCCGCCCGTCGGCGCAGGCGCTAGGCGAGGTCGTGCTCGCCGTGCTGCTTCTGGCTACGCTGGCGGTTGCCCCTCGCGACGCGGTTCCCGCCAGCCCCGACGATTCGCTTGGGCCCAATGTGCGCTTTCACGCCTCTCTTGGGGAGCAGCCTTCGCTCGGGCTGATCCTTCCCGGACTGCAGAACCTCTCCGGATGGGCGTCGTCGAGCGGGGTGGCGGTCAGCTCCAAGGCGCTGATCCCGACCGCCCCGCCGGCGCAACTGCTCATTCCGTCTCTGAACGTCCACCGGCCTGTGGAGGGGGTCGGGGTCAATCGATACGGAGTCATGAACCTGCCGACCAATGGCTGGAACGCCGGCTGGTACCAGGCCGGCCCGGTGCCCGGCGCCCCAGGCGACGCGGTCATCGAGGGCCACGCCGGGTTCCCGGACCAACCGATGCTGTTCGGCAAGTTGGGGAATCTCCGGCCGGGCGACAAGATCGTTGTCGTTCTGGCCGACAAGAGCCAGCGCCTCTTCGTCGTGGTTTCGAAGACAACTCTGCCCGTCGGCACAGCGCCGCCTGGTATGGCCGAGCCGTACGGACCGCCCCGGCTCACCCTCATCACTTGTACGGGAAGCTTCGACGCGGACACCTTCTCCTACTCACGGCGCCTGGTGGTCGAAGCGAGCTACGCCGGCCTCGTCTGAGGCCAGGAGAGCCCCCCGCGCACCGGGCGATAGTTGCTGACTTTGTTATGACCGATGAGCGATCGTGGTCGCAAAGAGGTGGATAACTAAATGGCATATCAGCAACAGGCTCCCGCACCGGTTCCCGATCCCGTTTCCGCTCCAGTCGAGCGCGTCTCAGTGACTGAACAGAGCCGCTACAACTTTCGCGCGGCGGCCGTGGTCGGTTTCATCGTCGGCGTCATCGACATCTTCATCGCAGCTCGCTTCCTGGGAAAGCTCTTCGGAGCGTCGTCCCAATCGGCCTTCGTGAACTTCATCTACCAGGTCAGCGCGCCCCTGGTGGCACCCTTCAACGGCATCTTTGGGAACAGCGGATCGAATACCAACTACTTCGAGACCGCATCCCTGGTCGCGATCGTCGTCTACGCGGTGATCGGTTGGGGCCTCGTGGTCTTGATCCGGATCGTCACCGCCCCCCACGGCACCAAACCGGCAACGTCGTGATGGACCTCAGAGCCTGGCGCGACAGATGGAACGACGCCGCGCTGCCGCGAATCCCGAACCTGCCCGGGGAATCGCCGTCCCGCCCGTGGCCGCTGCTGGGCATGCTGGCGCTCGGGTTGGTTGCAGGGGCCGCGCTCGGTGGCTACGCCGTCTCCCAGCGGTCGCAGATGAGACGGCTTGCTGCGGCTGCCCACCGCATGGGTGATGAGCTGGCCGATATGGGCACGCTCGAAGCGGATAAACCCGTCGCCGTTGTGACAACCCACCGTTCAAATCACCGCCGCAAGGCGGCTTCAGAGGTATAAAAGCAAATGGGAATAGTGATCTGGATCATCGTCGGCGCGATCGCCGGGTTCGTGGCAAGCAAGGTCCTGACCGGCAAGGGCATGGGCCTGATCTGGGACATCGGGGTCGGCATCCTGGGTGCTTTCCTGGGCGGCTGGCTTGCGGGTCTCGCCGGCCTCCCGGTAGACGCTGGCACGTTCACGGTCGGAGGACTCCTATCAGCTTTTGTCGGCGCGGTCATCCTCCTTGTCGTATTCAGAGCGTTGACCCACCGCGGAATGATTCACGCGTAGCGGTCGAGTTCGACAGGCCTCGCCGAGCTACCCCTCGCGAGGCCTTTTCTTTGCCCCTTCAGCCTTCGACCCGCTAGCCGACCTCGGACTCAACTCGATAATCTCAGCTCGGTGAATACGCCGGCGGTGATCCGTCTGACCGCTTTGGCCAACCGACGCTTTCGTGGGCTGCTTGTCGTTTGGGCCGGGCTCCCGATCGGGGTCCTGTACTTGTGGGGTGGCCTGGTGCAGCCACTCCTTTTCGGAACCTATCAGGGCGACTTCCAGGAGAGCTACATGCGGGCTGCCGGCCGCCTTGCGGCGGGGCTCGATCCCTACGACCTCTGCCAGAAACTTGGCTGTCTGGAACCGACCGGTCCCCAATACGTCATGCCGCCTTTGCTGGCCTGGCTCCTGCAGCCTGCCGTCGGGGTCGACAGCCACCTGCTCGGCGTCGCCGTGATCGTCGTCCTCAACGCGGCGCTTGCCGTCTTCATCTGGTGCACCTTGCGGGTGTTGCAGGTGGACGACTGGCAGCTTGCGGTGGTGCTCGTTCTGGTAGCGCTGAGCTTCGCGGTAACCGGCAACATCGAGGAGGGTCAGGTCAACCTGCTGCTGCTGACGCTCTCGGGGGTGTGGCTCTGGGCGTGGGTCGACGGCGGCTGGTGGGGAGGGGTCGCCCTCGGCGCGGCGGTGGCCTTGAAGCTGATCCAGGCGCCGGTCGGGGTCCTGCTTCTGGTGGCCAGGAGGTGGTCGATGCTGGCCGCGGCTGCACTCACGGGTTTGGGCCTGTGGCTGGTGGCGGCGCCGCAGTACCTCCTCGAGTACCTGTTCAAGGTGGTGCCCGCGATCAGCGCTGGAACCGGTTTGTTCGAGAATCAGTCGCCAGGCGGTACCGTCACGCGCCTGCTCCAACCGGACACCTTCCTCGGCGCCGTGCGAGGCAGTCCGCCGGCCGCGCGATTCATCACGTTGGTCATTGCGCTCGCCGCCCTGGCCCTGACGCTGTGGGTGCTGCGCCGGCCCGCGGCAGGCTCGATCGGCCGTGCCCTCGAAGCGGCCGCGATCGTGGCGGTGACGCCCATGGTGGTCAGCTACTCATGGGGCACGCACCTGGTGCTGCTCCTGTTGCCCATGTTGGTCCTCATCGTTTGGGCTGTGCGCCGCAGGGACTGGACGGTACTGGGCCTCGTCGCTGCGGGCTATCTACTGATCAGTCCGGGCCACCACTGGCTCCAGACGTTGCTCGTGTTCGGTTACTCGAACCTGTTGGTGCTCCGGCTGATGGCAGAGTTCGGCGTGATAGGCGTTGTAGTGATCTGGATCGCCAGCCTTCTCGCGGTCCGACGGCAGCGATCAGCAGACGGTCTTGATCCAGCCCGGCCAGCCACGGCTCGATCCCAAGCATTCCAATCCAGCCCGCCTCCCACAAGAGCATCGGTTTGAACACGCCGATGGCGATGAACTGGGCGGCCACGATCCCGATCAGGAGCCAGGCGCGCTGCGGCACGCTGAGCCGGGAACGCAGCAGGATCCAGGCAGGTAAGACGAACACGGCGGGGTCGTACTCGTGCAGATAGAAGGCGGACGCGGTGCTCCCGACGATCCCAAGGGCAAAGACCAGGTCCATGCGGTCGCGGCGGTACCAGGCAAGCACCAGCGCAACCAGCCCTAAGCCAACCTCGATGCCGGTGGCAACCAGCCCACGCCCGAACCAGGCGTAGGTCATCACTGAATGAATCGGATTGCCCTTTGTGAAGTTGACGCTGTTGAAGTAGGCGGTGATCCCGTGCGACCCCAACAGCGCCACGGAGATGACGCCGAGAATCCCACTCGCCAGGGCGCAGTACAAGACCGGCCTCCAGCGCCCGCTGACGAGCAGCGCCACGGGCAGCAGCAGCAGAACCTGTGGCTTGATGAAAAGAGCGAACGCCATCACCGCCCCGGCCTGTGCCCATCGCTCGCGTTCCAGGAGCCACCAGGTGAGGGCAAGGCAAGCGATGCTGACCACCGCGGTCTGGCCCAGCCAGAACGTGTAGTGCATCGGCCACAGAGCGAGTGCAATGAGCAACAGCGTCACGCGGGCCAGGCCCTTCCCGGGAGAGACCAGCCACCACGCAGCAATCAGGGCGGCGACGCTGCCAAGGGTCCAAACCAGGTATCCGGTCGGAACCGAAAACAGCGTGAACGGGGCCACGAGCCATGCCAGAGGTGGGGGCGTCACGTAGTTGTGCATTGAATCGATCACACTCCCCACCGGACTGAAGCTTGCCGATAGCTGTCGCTCCAGATCGAGGTCGTAGATGTGAGACCAGCCGTGGGTGAGCCCGATCTTGGCCGCCACATAGTTGAGGCGGAAGTCTTCCTCGTACGGATCCGAAACGAAGTGATTGACCCAGCGCACCACTCCGAAGACGACGGTTATTGCAGCCGTCAGCGCAGCTGTGGACAACCACAACGGAGGCAGTCGATCTTGGGCCGGCCCGGATCGCAGCCCTGCCATCACCGCGCGATAGTAAACGGGCACGCCCGCCTTACCGGTCTACAGGCCTCTGCGCCAGCGCCATGATCGAGACTCCAAAAGGGATGTTGAACCGGCTCAGGATGTATCGCTCGGAGCCGAAAACAGCGCTGAGCAGGGCATTCAGGGGCCGCGGCGCGGGAAACGCGAAGTCCGACGGAGGATTCGCTGGCCCGGGTAGCACGTGGCGAATGAGCCGGATCGCCGCGATGGCTGGGAAAAGAATTGCGTTCATATAGGTCAGTCTCTGCACCTCGAAGCCGGCAGATTGCAGGCGCTCGCGCACTTCAGGAGCCACGTACCGGCGTTTGTGAAGACTGATTTCGTCCTGACGGCCCCACAAGAACCTGTAAGCGGGCACGGCCATCAGCAGTCGCCCTCCCGGCCGGAGGACCCTTCTCACTTCCCGTAAAGCACCGAGATCGTCGTCGATGTGTTCGATCACATCGAGGGCGGTGACGAGCTCAAAGGTCTCATCGTCAAAGGGAAGACTGCCGGCGGCCGACTGGGACACCTGCTTCAAGCCCCGATCGTGGCAATACCCGACCGCTTCCGGGTCGATGTCGACGCCCTCCGCGCTGCCGAACCGGGCCAGGTACGTCAACATGGTTCCGGTTCCGCAGCCCACATCGAGGATGCGGCGCCCACCTGCCGTGGTCCCGCCCATGTACCGGCTGAGGATCGAGAGAAAGATGCGCCGGCGTGCGACGAACCACCAGTGGACATCCTCCACCCGGTTGTATTCCCGGTAGAACTCTCGCTTCAGATCAGTCGCGAGCCGGGATGAACTCGCTCACGCTTGACCTCGACGGTTCGTCCGCGCGGAGGCGATCCATCTCGCCCCGAGTCGGGAAGTAGATACGCCGCCACATCGTGAAGATCGTGGCGAGAGTCATCGGGATGTCGGACGGCCTGACTGATGTTTCGCCGGCGGTGCGTGGGTAGTGACGGACCCCCTTCTCTGCAATCCTGAAGTTCCAGCGCCGAGCCTTGGCCAGCAGCTCGGTGTTCACAAAGAAGTTGTTGCATTCGATCGTGACTTTCTGCACCACCTCCCGCCTCATGAGCTTGAAAGCGCAATCAACATCGCGCACACGAAGGCCGAACAACACACCGACCAGACGGTTGTAGATCCACGACAGGATGCAGCGCAGAACCGGATCGTATCGATAGACACGGAAACCGGTCACCATGTCGTGGTCGGCCATCATGGGGATGAAGTACTCGAGCTCCGAGACGTCGAACTGGTTGTCGGAATCGGTGAAGAAGACGAGTCCAAAGCGAGAATGCTTGAAGCCGGTGCGCAGGGCTGCCCCGTACCCCAGGTTCACCTTATGCGTCACCAAGCGCACGCGCGGGTAGTGCAGCCGGGCGAGGGTCTCGACCGCCTGGCCCATGCCATCCTGACTGCCGTCATCGACCACGATGACCTCATGGCGGGGCGACAATCGCTCAGCCACCGCGAGTGATTTCTCGACCGCGGCGCGAATGTTGGCGACCTCGTTGCGCGCCGGGAGCACGATCGAGATTCCCTCAATTTCAGGAACGTCACTGGGCATCGTCGCGGCTGACACGGGCCCAGTATATGGGCGGGATTCGCGGGGACATCCCACCCCAGGCCCGGCGGGGAGGACGCGCTCAGGAGGCCACGTTGACCGTCAGGGATCGTCCGAGCTCGGCGCCGGCCGAGTCCAGCCCGACGACCGCGTAGTAAGGGCCCGAAGAAGTCACCCCGATTACGGTTTCGAAGCCGGTCTTTGCGGAACGAGCGACTGGCTTGAGGGACCCGGAATCGCTCCCAGCCAGGACCTCCCAGTGAGCCAACTCGGTGGCTCCGTTCCAACTCGCATAGACGGTGGAGCCGATGACGGCACTCGGGCGTACGGCCAGCGTGGGACTGTCGGCGGGCCTACCCACCCAGTCTTGGCGATAAGTCCGGTAGGACTGGACGTTATTGGGCATCCGGCCGTCCATGAGCAGCACTCCATCCGGGCTGAACTGGGAGAAATACGGCTCGGCGCCCCAGCCGACAAGAGCGCCTCCGTCTTCCAGAACCTGCATGCTGCCCTGATTGGGCGCCAGCAGTCGGGCGGGATGCCTGTACTGCCGCTTCAGAGTGGCTTTCATGCGTGCCGTGTCGATTCCAAGCACGATGCCCCGTGATTGCTCCTCTTTGGCGGGCGTCGCGCCGTTGTCGAAGAGCGAGATCGAGCTCGACCCGAGCGCGCGGGCGTCATGCTGCCAGTAGAACCGAGCCCCCTCGCCCATGGCAAAGTCCGAACGCTTGCCGTGGAGGCGCCAGACGACCGCGCCCGAGCTGCGCGCGATCTTGTAGACAGCCCAGGTGTTGCGAGCCGAGACCAGTAGGTCACCGTCCGGCGCGACATCGATCGAGTTGATGTGAAAATAGTCGAAGGGGGCCGTCGATGACGACCCCGGAGGCGTGTTGTAGCTCTCGGCCAGGTCCACATGGTCCAGGCTGTGCCATTCGAAGACGACTTTGCCGCTCACCACGTCGACCTCTTGGACCACTCCGTCCAGTGCTTCCCCGTTCCTGGGTCCGCCAAGCCTCGATAGGTCGGTCTTGACCAGGCTGTAGGCCGTGATGAGGGCCGTGCCCCGGGGAGTGAGCAGGAATTCGTGCAGGTCGGCGTCCAACCCGTTGTCGGCGCGTACGGCCGCCACCTGCCGGTAGGTATCGTCGAAGACCTGGCCGGTGCCCTTACCGTAGCCACCGAAGACCTGGCCCTCCCACCACGTCAGCACCGGGCGCCCCTGGTAAGCCTGGACGCGCAGGTTGGTGGGAATCCCGACTGTAGGCTTGAACCAAAGCAGGCTGGCCTCCGCCCCCAAAACCATGACGCCCTGTTGTCCGGGCGCTCCCGTGGAGTAGCCTCGAGGGGCCAGGACCAGCTTCGGGGTGACGCCTGAGGTGCCCAGCGCCGGGCTCATGTGGACCGTGATACGAACAGGCTTGAGGTCGGGCCGGGAGATGAATGACTCGACGCCCTCGGACGCCGTAACGCTTTCAGTCCCGCGTGGCCAGCGGTAGCCGCCATATCCGGCCGCGCCGAGGACGATAAGCGCGGCTCCAGTCTTGAGCCCCGACCCGAGCAGCTGCCGTCGGGTCCAGAGTTTAGTCATGGCTGCAGTTCGGTCCTCGACCTGAGCATATTGTCCGCGCCTGCGAGTTTGCTGTGAGAATGCGCTGACGGGCTCGGACGCACGGTCCGGAAATGGACTTGAGACGATACGCACACCGAGAAGCTGGAGCGGCAGATCGGGGAGCGCTACTCATTACATTGAGGCCTTGATCAGCGCGTTGGGGTCAGAACCGCTTCTGAGACCCGATCCTGAATTCATATGGTGGAGCGGGAGACGGGGGTTGGCGTCCCAGGTACCAAGGTCCGGGTTGACTTCAGCTATCGGCTCGCGTAGGGCTCCCGGCGCCGGGAGGTCCGACCGTCGCCAGCACCTTGGGCCAGCACCCGACAGACTTCGTTATGGATTCCCGCGGAATGCAGCTCGCCGTTCGTGACATCGGCGGCTCGGGCTTCGCGATCATCCTCCAGCACTGCCCCGAGGCGCTCACTCATCGGCTGGCACCTGCCGCTCAGCTCTCGGTGTCGGTCGCAACGTAGTTACATGCCGCGCACCGATCAGCCTGAGCAGCCGGCAATGCTGTTCAGAGGCACGCAATTATCCGGTGTGTTATTGGCCACTGTGCTTGCACTCAGCTTCACCGTGCCACCACTGACGTAAATTCCTCCCCCGTCGATGCCTGCGACGTTGCCACTGACCTGGCCTCCATTTACTGTCAAAGTCCCGGCGAACACGAAGATTCCAGCGCCGTAGCTTGCGGTATTCCCGGTGACCGAACTGTTCATCAGAGTGGCAGTACCCGTCCCGTTAACAACGAGTCCGCCGCCTGCACCACTGCGATTGCCAACGATGAAGCTATCCCTCGCAATCAAATTGCCAACGTTGGCAATCCCACCGCCGTTGCCCGAAATCGGAGTGGCGTTGTTGCTGACAGTAGCGTCACTCAGTGTCAGCGAGCCATTGTTGACAATTCCCGCACCGACGCCAGCACTGTTGCCGTTGATAGTGCTGCCGTTGACTGAGACGATCGCTCCGGTCTCGTTGAAGATGCCCCCGCCGCCACCCGTGGCAACGTTGCCACTCACCTGGCCTCCGTTTAGTGTCACAGTGCCGGCGTACAGGAAGATTCCAGCGCCGTTGCTCGCGGTATTCCCGGTGACCGAGCTGTTCCTCAGGGTCGCGCTGCCTGTCCCGGCCATAACTAGTCCCCCGCCACCGCCGGCGCCGCTGCTGTTGCCAATGATGAAGCTATCGCTCACGGTCAAATTGCCAACGTTGGCAATCCCGCCGCCGATACCCGAACTCGGGGTGGCGTTGTTGCTGACAGTCGCGTCACTCAGTGTCAGCGAGCCATTGTTGAAAATTCCCGCACCGACGCCAGCACTGTTGCCGTTGATGGTGCTGCCGTTGACTGAGACGGTCGCCCCGGTCTCGTTGAAGATGCCCCCGCCGCCACCCGTGGCAGCGTTGCCACTCACGCGGCCTCCGTTTAGTGACAGATTGCCGGCGAACAGGAAGATTCCAGCGCCGTTGCTCGCCGTGTTCGCCGTGACCGAACTGTTCCGAAGGGTCGCTGTGCTCGTTCCGGCCATGACCAAAGCGCCGCCGATGTTGCCGCTGATGGTCGCGTCGTTAACGGTTAGCACGCCCGTGTTCTCGATCCCGCCGGCACTGCCCGACTGCGCGGAGTTGTTGGTGATGGCAGTGCCGGTTATGCTCACCGGCGCTCCTTCGCCGATCCAAAGGCCTCCCCCGTCGAATGTCGATATGTTGCCATTGACGCTACCGCCGGTCAGCTTGAGCGGAGCCGTACCGAACACCACAATTCCGCCGCCGTAGTCAGCTGCGTTACCACTTACCTGGGTGCCGATCAGAACGGCGCTCCCGAGCGGTTCCCCGTCTTGGGCGACTCCGCCTCCACCAGCCCCACCGCGATTGCCGCTGACTGTGCTGTCGCTCGCCATGAGCACCCCGTCGAAGTTGTAGATGCCCCCACCATTGCCGGATGCGCTGACGCTGTTGTTGCTGATGGTCGTACCGGCGACTGTCAGGGAACCCCCCACGTTGAGGATGCCTCCACCTACTCCACCGGCAGTGTTGCCCGTAACGCTGCTGGCACTGAGGGCCGCGGTCGCTCCCGGGCGGTTCAGAATGCCACCACCATTCTGTGCGGCTGTGTTGCCGCTGACGACGCTGTTGAGCAAGGTCAGGTCGCCGAGGCTCCAGATGCCCCCGCCCCTATTGGCTGAGTTGCCAGTGACCGCAACGGCCGTGAGCGCAAGGCTGCCGAGGTTTACCACGCCGCCGCCGTTCCCGGCGTTGCTTCCGTTGGCGAGCGAGAGGCCATTGACAGCGACCTTCGCGCCTGTCGCGATGGTCATAACCGGAGCGCCGCCGCTGACTAGAGTCGATCCGGCTCCGGCCCCGACGAGCTTTACATTCTGGGTGATGGTAAATCCCCCGCTGTAGGTCCCGGCCGCGATATCGATCTCGTCTCGGTTGCCGGCGGCAGCGATGGCGCTTTGGATGGTCGTGAAGGCACAACCACTCTCACAGACCTGAAGGACGGCGGCATCCACCGATAGTGGACTTGCAGCTAATGGCACAAACGCCAGGGCCGCCCCCAAGAGCATCGGCCACGGGCGGCGCCGACCGCGGATCAAAGTCCCAACGAGGGCGGCAAACCGCTTGGCCAGCGTCATAGTGACCCCTCCAAATCCCGAGACCGTCACGACCGCCCCAGCCACGCCAAGCCGCGACGGCTTCGCTGTTAGCCGATATTAAGCGCCTCTTAACGGTAGATGTAAATCCCAGAGATCAACCGGCGGCCACCGGGCTGTCGATTTTGGGCAGGTTCAGACGGCCGCCTCAGCCAACCCTAGAAGGGCGGTCGCTCCAGGCACCATGCTCGATGAGGTATACGCCTTGAGGCCGCCATGTTGAACCAGCGGGCCGGTGATCTGGTGCTGGAACCGATCTGTGAGAACCCTCATCACTCAGGCCGGCGCCGTAACTGCCTGCTAGGGCTGCTCCAACCCGCTTTGAGCAGCTCGAGGCAGAGGCTTTGCTGGACAACACAATCCGCGTAGTAGCCATTCCGCGTGAGGGATGGAGGCCTCTTTTTTCGCGGGTTTGGTACTGGAGCGGGAGACGGGCTTCGAACCCGCTACCTCGACCTTGGCAAGGTCGCGCTCTACCAAGTGAGCTACTCCCGCTCGGCCAGAGGGAAGATCATACCCTGGCCCGTCGCCCCAGCCGTCAGGCCGTCTTGACCGGCCGGCAGTGCGTGAACCGGCGGCCCCACCTGTCCCGAAGCCGATTCACCCGCAGCGCCGATTCGTGCAAGGCGGCTCGATCCAGGCGGCCTGTCAGCACCGCGTCGCGAACGGCCGCCATCGCCTGCCCCTCGTAGGCGGGATCGCCGTTGCCGAGCAACACCAGGTCATTTCCGGCGGCCAGCGCGAGCACCGTGGCATCCGGCAGCGGCCATCGGGCGCCGACCCCGCCCAGGCTGACCGAATCCGACATGATCACGCCGCCGAAACCCAGCTGAGTGCGCAGGAGGCCGACCACCGGCGCTGAGAACATCGCCGGCATGCTGCCCGCGCCGAGACCCGGCACGTAGACCGCGGTCGTCATCACAGCATCAGCGCCGGCGGCAATCCCCGCCGCAAACGCCGGCATCTGGACCCGCTCCCATTGAGCCTCGGATTCCGGGTCGGTCGGAATCGCTAGGTGCGGGTCGCCCGCAGCACCGCCGAGGCCCGGAAAGTGCTTGAGCGTCGCCCCCACTCCACCGTCGTGCAGTCCTTGCACCGCGGCACCCACAAGCGGCGCAACCACCGCCGGGTTGGAGCCGAACGATCGGTCGCCGATCACCTGGTCGCGAGGATTGGTCCTGACGTCCGCCACCGGCGCCAGGTTGAGCCCGACGCCAAGCTGATGTAACCCAAGTCCCGACGCACGTTCGACCGCGCGCACGTGGTCCGCGCCTCCTGCTCCGGCGACCAGTTGCGACGGAGGTGCGAAATCTGCTTGCACGCGATTCACCTGGCCGCCCTCCTCGTCGATCATGACCAGGATGGGGTGGTCGAGGCAAGCGCGTGAGGCCAACGCCTGCAGGCTGTCGCTCAGCGCCTTCAAGCCGCCAGGGCCGCTGAAGTTGGACGCAAACAACAGCACGCCGCCGACGCGGCCGTCATCCAACAAGGAGGCCAGGTCCGGGGAGATCGCGGTGCCTCGCCAAGAGACGACGAGCACCGAACCGAGGTCCTCCTGCAAGCTGCCGAGATCCGGCACGGAGTCAGAGACAGGCTCCTCGAGGGTTGGCGCTGATGCAGCGGCGATTGGTTGAGATGCTGGAGCTGGATGCGGTGCTGGGATCAAACGCGCGCTCAGCATCACTCCCGCGATCACCGCGCCGACCACGACGAAAGCGATCAGGACCTGCCGCTGCCCACGCGTCACCGCGCGTCAGTCTAAGCTCGGCTCGCCTCGGCCTCGAAGATTTCCTCGATGCGCCGCTTGAACGTACGCGCCAGCGAGAACGCCAGCGGCAGGCTTGGGTCGTACTTGCCCGTTTCGATCGCGTTCACCGTCTGCCGCGAAACGCCAAGTCTTTCCGCCAGGTCCGCTTGCGACCATGCCAGCTCGGCCCGCAGCACTCTTAGCCGGTTCTTCATCGATACCGCCACGTGAAGATTCCGGCGCCGAGCGCCCACAGCACCGCCATCAGCGGCAGGACATACGTCCAGTTCAGATGCGGCAAGCCTGCGCCCTCGAGAAACCCATATCCGAAGGTCAGGAGCGCGGTCGTTCCCAGGGAGAACCCGAACGCCTGCATCTGGATCCGTTTCTGCAGCTCGTCGAGTCGAGCCAGCGCCCGCACGAACAGCCAGATCACGAGGCCCGCCGGCCCCACCGGCAGCAGCACCACGTAGTACCGCCAGCCCGCTTCGGGGTTGGCCTGCACCACCGTGACCGACCCGACGAGCACCATCAGGTACGCCAGCATCGCGAGCCCGAACTCGATCTGCGTGCGGTAGGTCACCCACGTCGAGGACATCGGTACCGGCGCTGTCGGGCTGGGTGGCGAAGCGAATGCGACCGGAGCCGGCGCCTCGGTCCTAAGGAACGGCGACGCCGGGTGCGTGGCGAGAGGATCGATCGGAGCGTCGGCTGGGTTCGCGCCGGGAATCTGCTCAGTCATCGCGCCGGATAGTAAAGCGCGCTTAGCAGTATGTCAAGCGTCCTTGTCTTGAGTATCCTCTGACTCGGGTGAGGAGTGGTGGCCATGGTTCGCATGCTTGTTTTTCGACGGTCCCTGAGTTTGCTCATCCACCCCCCCATCGTTCTCCTGCTGGCTGCTGGAAGCGGACGGCGTCGCCTGCAACCGGTGGACCACCACGCCACCACCAATGGCTCCGAAGATCAGCGCGCTCGCGATCAGGATCGCCCCCGCCATGCCGAGCCGGTCGAGGAGGCGTCTCACCAGGTCATTACGAACTACCAACGCCGGTCCCCGGCTGAACGGTCGCTGAAGAGCTGGCATCCGGCCGCTAGAGTACCGAGTGGCTGCATAACCCGAAGCCACGAGGCCAGGAGGCGATCAATTGAGCGCGATGAAACCGGGCTCGATGCCCAAGCCGAGCGAGGAGGCGAAGGCCGCCTTCAGCAAGTTGGTCACCGACGAGCCGGCGGTGACGTTGAGGCCGATGTTCGGCAACCTCTCGGCGTTTGTGAACGGCAACATGTTCGCCGGGCTGTTCGGCGAAGACCTGTTTGTGCGGTTGCCGGGCCCGGAGATCGAAGTCGTGAAGAAGCAGGGCGGGCGCGACTTTGAACCGGTGGCAGGGCACGCGATGAAGGGCTACGTCGTCGTGCCGAGCACCTGGCGTACCAAGCCTGACCCGGCGCTGGTTTTGATCAAGCGCTCACTCACGTTGACGCGCACAATGCCCGCCAAGGCACCGAAGAAAAAGGCTCCGGCGAAGAAGCGCTAAGCGCTAGCGGCGCCTGGTCTTCCGGTCGGGATGTTTTGTCGCATGGACGGGTTGTACCGGTTTGACGGGCTGCACCGGTTGAACGGGCTGCACCGCCTTGACCGGCTGCACCGCCTTGACCGGCTGCACCGCCTTGACCGGCTCCGCCGCTTTGACGGACTCCGCCGCTTTGACGGACTCCGCCGCTTTGACGGACTCCGCCGCTTTGACGGACTCCGCCGCTTTGACGGACTCCAACACTTTGGCGGGTTCTGGCTCCTTTTTCGGTTCCACGGGCTTCGGCGGCGCTTCGAGTGCTGCCTTGCCCATCGACACATTACCGCTGAATGTGGCACCGTCCTGCACGACCAGGCGCGCCACTCGTACGTCGCCCTTCAATGAGCCCGCCCGACCGACCACCAACCGATCGCGCGCCGTCACCGGCCCGGTGACGCTACCGCCCTCATCGATCTCGACGCTGCCTGTGACCTCGAGCTCGCCCTCCACCGTTCCGACTACACGCAGGTCGCCCTCGATATACAGCAGGCCGACCAGCCGATCACGCGGACCGAGCACGACCGAGCTTTGATCGCCGCCGGACCCGTTTCCCGCCGGTGCGGAGGTGCGGTTCCTAGCCGCCGGACCCTTGCTGCTCAAAGTCACCCATGCGGACGTGGCCGTTGAGGCTCGCGCCGTCATCGATCTGAAGCCTGCGGACCACGATGTCTCCGCTGAGCCTGGCGTTCTTGCCCAGCGTGAGCTTGTCGCGCGCGGCGACCGGGCCTTCGACGGTGCCCTTCACGGTCACATTGGCGGCCTCGATCGAGATCTTGGCTGTCGCGCCGGACGCGACATCTAGGTTCCCGGTCACGCGGAACTCACCTTCGGCATGGCCGTCGACGTGCACGTGCCCGTCGTAGACCAGCTTTCCCTCCAGGCTGTCGTTCGGACCCATCGTGAACCTGCGCTGTCCATCACGCTTGGCGTCGCCGTTATCTTCGACAGAAGCCACCGGCGTGCTTTCTGCCACTGCCTCCTGAACGTCCATTAGCTTTCGTCACCCCCGACTTGGATATGACCCCGGGGCCAACCGGAATCAGGCAATAAAGGTTAGCCCACTCTGGCTGCGATTCGGCGACAGGACTGTTCATTCTCGCCAGGCAACTATTTAGAGCCAACCTTGCGGCGGCGAGCTCTCATCCGAACTCGCCCAACAACCCGGTGGTGGTGAGGCCTGTGGCGCGCGCGGAGATGGCGAGATACGGCTCGTGCCCGTATCCCTCCTGCATGAGTCTTGAGTGCTCGCGGATCGCGAACCGCCAGTCTTCCAGCTGGCTTCGATGACAGTCGATGGCGCGCAATTTCATCATCACCTCGTCCGGGTCCAGTTCGAAGACGACGTCGACGTGGTCCTGCACCACCAGCGGCAGCTCATGGTCACCGCCCGTCAGTCGAATCGCTTCGCGGTAGAAGTTCGCCAGCTGTTGGTCCACCGCCAGGTGATACACCGCCGGCCGTTCGCCCTCAGACATCGCATTCGCGGCCGAATCCGTGCACGCGCCGACCGCGATGTGGTCCGGATGCCCGTACACGCCATCGGGACCCCAGCCGACGACTGCCTTCGGGCGCAACTTTGAGATCTGCTCCCAGATGCGCTGGGTGATCTCCTGCTGGTCACACCTGTTCACGCCGCCGTCCGGGTAGTCCCAGAGCTCGACGCCGCCGATGGCCAGCGCGGCCGCGGCTTCCTCGAGCTCACCGGTGCGGATCTCCGGGAGGTCCTCTTTCTTGGCGCCGGTTGGCTTGCCTATCCATCCTGCCTCGCCGCGCGTGGCGCAGATGAGGTTGACCGGCACCCCCGCGCGGGTGTGTCGCAGGATCAGGCCCCCGCAACCCATCGACTCGTCGTCGGGGTGCGCCATCACGACAAGCAGGCCGGGAGAGTTCTGCATCTGCGGCCCACGATAGCCCGACGCGGCTACGGGTTGCTTCGGTCTTCGATCTCCCACGCGTGGTCGAGCGCGTGCCACGCCGTGCGGCGCGCGGCGAACGGCACGGGCCACTTCTCCTCGCGGTTCGGATTGCTGAAGCTCTCGAGGATCGCTTTGTGGAAGGCGCGCACCGCTGGCCCGTCTTTCCTGTCCGGCTGCTTCAGCCGGGTTCCGACCCGCTTCGCATACTCCATCTCCGCACCAAGGACGTGGTCAAAGATCGCGTCGCGATCCCGTCCGCCGCCCCGCGGGCCCTTGCGGAGCGTGGCCGGGGCTTTGGCGACCACCTTGTCCAGGTACGTCCAGCAGGCCTCGACGAGGTCGCACATCCGCCTCGCCTGGTCGGCGGTCAGCGGACGAGATTCGTCTTTGGCTGGAATGCCGGGAGCGCCGAAATCGGTGGTCGCGTTGCCGGTCAGTCGCTCCACGACGCTGAACTCGGTTGCCGCGGGTGGGAAGGGAACCTTGGCCAGCTTTGCCACCGGTGCGTAGCGCGCGGCATAGGCCCCCAGCGCCTCGACGGCCGCGAGCTCATTCTTTCCGGCGCGACACCAACCTGGCCAGTCGGCGGCACTGGCGAAGGTGCGCTTGCCGCCGACCTCCAGGTAGACGCGAGCCTTCGTGCTCGCCGGGCTGGGCACGAAGCCTATTTTCGGGTGTTAGCTCTTCTCAGAGGCCTCCCGGGTTGCGCTCTCTCCCGCCTCGTGCGCTGCCGTCTCGTTCGATTGACCGCCGCCTGGGCTACCGGGGCCTCCAGCGGGGCGCTGGCCTGAGTTCTCCGCCGCCTCCTGGGCGGCCGTTTCTCCGGCTTCGTGCGCCGCGGTCTCGTTCGACTTGAAAGGGCTGGGAGACGGTGATGCCGCGGCCAGCGCAGCGCTGGCGTAGGTCAGCGTTGTTTTCGCCAGGACGGTGGCGCCGACGACGCCCCCGAAGATCATGGCTGCGGCGACCGCTGATGCAAACAGAAGGGTACGGGTCTTGTTCATAACACGTAGCTTGTGGTCCCAACCTCAAAGCCGGCTTGGAATCAGTTGTGAGTTTCGGCCTGTTCGCGGCCTCACGTTGGGCGCTGTATGAGCGGCTGACGCAGCAGGTTGCCCCGACCATGCAGAGCCAGCGGTCAACCCACCGCAGGGTGGAGATGAAGGCGCTGCCGGCAGGCGCCCTGCCGGCAGCGTTGCTCCTAGAGGTTTTCGTGGATGAGCCGTCCAAGGGTCTTGTACTTATCAGGCTGGCTGCTCTTGAGGTAGAACGCGAGCCCGATCCCCGCGGCGAAAATGACCAGGTCGATCGGCCCGAGCCAACGTGCGAAGCCCAGGCCGGCGCCAATGAAGTCGATGTTCTGGAACAGCAGGATCAGGACGAACGCCTGGCCGACGAACGAGATGATCGGCGCGAGCACGGTGGTCCACCAGTGGACCTCGGTTCCGTGGTGACGCCAGAAGTAGACGAGGATCGCCACCGACACAAGCGCCTGAACCGCAAGGATCACGATCACGCCCATGATCGCCATCAATCCGTAGAGGTCCAGGTAAGCCTGCTGGGTCGGGTTGTCACGGCCGGCGAAGATGGCGAACACGATGACGATGAGCCCCGCGATCACCGACTGCGTGACCGAGGCGATGTGCGGGCTCTTGTAGTGGGGATGAGTCTTGCCCAGCGCGCTGGGGAGCACCCCTTCGCGACCCAACGAATAGAAGTAGCGAGCGGCGGTGTTGTGGAAGGCCATGCCGCACGCAAAGGATCCCGTGATGATCAGGATGCTCAGTGCCTGGTCGACTCCAAGACCGATGTAGCTGCTGGCCGGGCCGAGGTAGTAGTGAGCCGGATCGGTCTGCGCTTGGGCGATAGCCGCCCCGACGCTCGAGTAACCCGCGAACGGGGCCCAGCTCGTCAGGATGTAGAAGATCCCCAGTCCGACGACCGAGATGTACATCGCCATGGGGACGATGCGCTTCGGGTCTTTGGATTCCTCTCCGTAGTTGGGCGCCATCTCGAATCCGACCCAGGACCAGAAGGCAAAGAACAGCCCGATGGCTGGAAGGCCCGCAGCAACGGTTCCGCTGGCGCCGAAGCCCTGGAACGCCTTCACCGGATTGAGGGAGTCGAACGTTAACGCTGTCGACGTTGTTGCCCCCCGGCCGAACATGAACGCGTCGAAGATCAGCAGGAACACTATCTCGCCGATGAGGAAGACTCCGAGCACGCGGGCTGAAATCCGGATGTCGAAGTAGGTGATGAGCGAGATCACGACGACCATGAACAGCGCTAGCCACGGCCACTGGATCTGGCCGAGCCAGCCCAGTCCGGTGGACTGCCCGACCTCGCTCAGCTTGAGCTGGAGAAAATACGCGAACCCGCCGCAGAGCGAAGCCTCGAAGACCGAGTAAGCCACGACGGCGGCGAATCCCGTGCCGAGGCCGAGCTCTCGACCGAGGCCGTGGCTGATGTACGAGTAGAAGCCCCCCGCGGTCGTCACCTTGCGGGACATGGCGACATAGCCGACCGCGAAGATGGTGAGCACGATGGTGGCGAACAGGAACGCCGCCGGCGCCCCCAGCCCGTTGCCCCAGCCCACCGCGAGCGGCGTGTTGAACAGCATCGCCGAGATCGGGGCCGAGCCCGTGACGGTGAGGAACAGAACGCCAGGCAACCCGACCGCATGCTTGCGAAGGGTCGCGACGTCTCCTCGCTGCGAGACGTCGAAGATGTCCGCTTCGGCCTGCGCGAGCGGTTCGACGCCGATATCAACCGTTGGATCAGCCATGTCGCGTCCCCTCCTTGAGCTCCCGAATGACGTCCGCCATCAATAGATCTCCAGGTATTCCTGGAGCTCCCAGTCCGTCACGTGGTCGGCAAATCGCTGCAGCTCGTAGCGGCGCATGACGGTGTACGCCTTGACGAACTCCTCCCCGAGCAGCTCGGTGATCCTGCCATCCGCCTCGAGGTTGATGAGCGACTCCTCGAGGGTGGTGGGCAGCTTCGGTTTTGACTCGTCGTCCTCGGCCGGCGGGTGCGCGGGCGGCTCGAGGTCGAGCTTGTCGATGATGCCGAGCAGCCCGCTCGCGAGCAGGGCCGCTCCGACGAGGTAGGGGTTGGAGAGCCCGGACGGCGCTCGGTTTTCGATGTGCCGGCTCTCCGTCGAGCCGCCCTTGACCCGCACAAAGGCGGAGCGGTCCTCGGGACCCCACGACACGTTGGTGGGGCTGAACGTGTGGCGGCGCCGGCGCTTGAGACAGTTCAGCGTGGGGGCCAGCAGCGCGTACGTGGAGGCGGCGTGGCGCAGCTGTCCCGCGATGAACTGGCGCCCGACCGCGGAAAGCCCGGCCTCGGCTCCGTCCTCCGCCATGGCGTTCTTGCCTGAATCGAGGTGCACCAGGCTCATGTGCGCGTGCGAACCGCACCCCGCCGAATCAGCGAATGGCTTGGACATGAAGGACGCGAGGAATCCCTCGTGCCGCGCGATCTCTTTGACGCCGTTCTTGAAGCTGAAGGCGCGATCGGGGCCGGCCATGCCGCCCCCGGGCACGTAATTGATCTCCCACTGAGAACCTGCGTACTCGCAGTTGGCCGTGATGATGTCGATGCCGAAATCCCGCATCTGGTCGATGATCCGCTCGATCGCGGGCACCCACGTGTTCCGGACAGAGTTGAAGATGTGGTAGCCGCTGAACAGCGGCTTATGAGTCACAGGGTCGAGCAGGTAGAACTCGCACTCTATCCCGATGACAGGGTCGTAGCCGAGCTCGTGGCAGCGATCGAGCACGCGCCGGAAAACGTGACGCGGCGAAGCGGCGAGCGGCCGCCCATCCTCCCACGACGCGTCGCAGATGAACCTCGCGGTAGCTTCCGCCCAAGGCACGATGGCGGCGGTGACAGGATCGGGACGAAGGAGCTGGTCGGCGTATGCGACCTCTTCGTTGTAGAGCGTGCCGGGCACGACATCCGATCGGGAGTCCAGCACGGCCGCGCCGCCGTACATGTTGAGACCGTTCTTGGCGTAGCTCGCCGCGTGGTCGATCGGAACGATCTTCGAGCGGCTGGTGCCGTGCATGTCGGGCAGCTCGAAGCGCACGTTGCGGACGCGGCGCTCCTTCCATTGGGCGAGCACCCGCTCGACGGAGACGGACTTGTCCTCGGCGATCACCATGGCGTCAACTCCTGGTTCCGTTGTTCCAAGTGCGAATGTCGAGGCCGATCTCGGCGGCCAGCGCCTTGGTTGCTTCGGCGCGCGCTTTCGGCACGATCGCCAGCACGCCACCCTCGCGCCCGTCGTCGCGCAGCAGCGCCGCCGCCAGCACTCGCGATGGCTGGAAGTGGCGGCCGTCCCAGCCCAGTGACGGATACGAGTCGTGCACAACGACCAGTGAACGCTGCGGGCCACGGATCAGCATCTCCAGCTCGACGAAATGACCCACGTCCCAATCCGCCGCGGGATCCTGTACCGGGTGTCCTTGGAGCTCACCGAGCAGGACTTCGATCGGGGGCCGGCTGCCCCACAGCCGCCCCGTGCGCAAGTTCGCGATCAGCCGCGAACCCATGTCTCGCGCTTCGTCGACCAGGCGCTCGACGCGCTCCGCGTTCCAGGCGCCGCGCAGCGGCACGCAGCGGAGCTCGCCGGCCGAGGCCACTTCGATGACCTCGGCCAGGGCGAGCGCGGACGTGCCTGAATGCTCGACCGGGGCCGTCGGAAGCGGATAGCGGTAAGCTGCACGGCTGACCGCTCCAGGCGGCAAGCCCGCGTCGGTGTTTGCGTCGGGCAGCACGGTGCCGGCGCGCAGCGCGACGAGGTCTTCGTCGATGGGCTGGCCTTCCCAGCTCGAGAAGCCGGATTCGTTGAGGACACGCGCGGCCCAGAACGGTCCGCAGAGGTTGTCTTTCTGCTGCGCGCGTGCGCCCTCAGCCATGACGGAGATGAGCCGGGCGTGCATCGCCTACACCGTCCTCATGTAGCGATCGCGCTCCCAGTCGGTGACGGTTGCCCGGAACGCCTTGACCTCCCAGGCGCGTGAGGTCACGTAGTAGTCGCTGAAGCGCTCGTCGAGCGCCTGGCGCAGGACCTCGTCGGCCTGGAAGGCGTGGATCGCGCTCTCTAGTGAGCCCGGCAGCTCGGGCAGCTCTCCGCGCGAGTAAGCGTCGCCTTCGATCGCGGCGGGCGGGGCGAGCTGGCGCTTCATGCCGTCGGCAGCAGACGCCGCCACGGCTGCGATCGCGAGATACGGGTTGGCGTCGGCGCCCGGACGGCGGCACTCGAGCCGGCACAGCTCGGGATGGTCCTTGCGCACGATTGCCCGCACAGCGCACGAGCGATTCTCGACGCCCCAGCTGGCGTTCACGGGCGCGAACCAGCCCGGAACCAAGCGCTTGTACGAGTTGATGGTCGGGTTCATCAGCAGCGAGGCCGCGGGCAGATGCTCGAGCACTCCCGCAATCGCCGAACGAAGTACTGCGGGCAGCGCCTTACCGTCCGAGGCGCGAAATGCGTTGGCGCCATCGCTCCAGCAGGAAAGATGAACGTGCCCGCTGGACCCTTCCTCGCCGGGCGCGGTCTTGGCCAGGAAGCTGGCGCGCAGGCCCATGGTGGCAGCGAGGTCCTTGACCGCCATCTTGGTCAGCGCGGCGTCGTCGGCGGCGCGCAGGGCAGGACGGGCGCCGAGATTGAGCTCGAGGAGGCCGGGCCCCGCCTCCGTGTGAACCGCGGTAAGTTCGACGCCGAGCGCGTCGAGGGCCGGCGCGAGGGCACGGACAAAAGCGTTGAATCCACCCAGCTCGCCCAGGCTGTAGCTGAGGCCGCTGGAGAGTGGCTTGGAATCCGCGTCCCACAGCCTCAGCTCGTACTCCACCGCCGCGACGGCTTCGTAGCCCAGCTCGGACAGGCCAGCCAGCACCCTGCGCAGGACCTCGCGAGACGCAAGCTCGCATGGACTGCCGTCCGACCAGCTTGGCGTGGCGAGGCAGACTTTCCAGCCCGGTCTCCACGTCAGCTCGTGAAGGGTGCTGACCTCAGGGCGCACGAGCAGGTCGCCGGCGCCAGATCGGATTCCGAACCTCGTGTAGTCGCTGATCGGCGTGTCGGTCGGGTCGAGAGCAAGCAGCAGGTCGGTCATCACGGTCCCGTGGCGCAGCGCCGATTCGAAAGCGGCCGGCCGCAGCGCCTTGCCGCGGATGGACCCGTTCACGTCGGGGATGCCGAGGAGGATGAACTCGCCGCCCTCTGCTGCCGGCACGGGCTTCGACTCGGTGCGCCTCGCCGGCTTCGCCGCAGCGTCGATGGTGCTCACAGCTTCTTGTCGACCGCCTTCTCCACCGCGTCGACGGTCGCCTTGAAGCGCTCGACCATCTCGTCCAGCTCCTCATCGGTGCTCGTGTAAGCCGGCGCGAGAAGCACCTCATCGCCGGCGTAGCCGTCGAGGGTCGAGTGCGTCGAGCTGACGAGCAGACCGAGCTCGAACGCGATGTCGTCGACCAGCGTCGCAGCGTCGAGCTCGTGAGGCAGGAATGACTTCCCGTCACGCGGGTCGACCAGCTCGACGCCGAGCAAGAAGCCGCGACCCCGCACCTCTCCGACGATGCGCGATCCCTTCAACGCGGCCTGCAGCTGCTCGCGAAGACGCGGGCCGCGCTCCCGCACGCGATCCACCAGCTTGTGCCGCACGATGTATTCGAGCACCGCCAGTCCCACCGCGCTCGGCAGAGGCGCCCCATCCCATGTATGCCCGAGGTCGAATTCCGCAGAGCCTTCCGCCAGGGCGTCATAGATGTGCTCGCGGCATAGCACCGCGGCCAAAGGCGTATAGCCGGCGCCAAGGCCTTTGCCGATCGTCACGATGTCGGGCCCGATGGGCAGCTGATGAGCGGCCAGCCAACTCCCGACACGGCCGACGCCGGTGACGATCTCGTCGAAGCAGACGACGAAGCCGTATTTCTCACGGCGCTCGGCCAGCCCATGCCAGAAGCGATCGGGAGGCGAGTATCCCGGCAGCGCAGCGGCGCTCACCGGCTCGCAGAAGAACGCGGAGACGGTTTCGGGATCGGCCTCTTTCAGGGCGCGATCCAGCTCTCTCAGGGCGGTCTCCCCGCTCGGGTCGAAGCGCGGCGTCGAGGGAGGGATGTGGAGATAGGCGGGCATGTAGTCGGCGTACGGGTCCTGCAGCGAGCGCCGGCGGCCGCTCAAAGCGAGCGTGCCCAGCGTCGAGCCGTGGTACGCCTGCGCCGGCGAGATGATGCGCCAGCGCTCAGGCTGGCCCCGGTCGACATGGTACGTGCGCGCCAGCCGAACCGCAGTCTCGTTGGCCTCCGAACCTCCGGAAGCCAACTTGATGCGCGCCATCTCTGGTGCGACGACCTCCAGCACGCGGTCGGCCAGCTCCTCCTGCGGGCGGCTCGTGAAGTGATGGTTGTAGAAGTAGGCGATCTGCTCGGCCTGGGCCGCCGCCGCGTCGGCGATCTCGCTCACGCCGTGACCGAGGCAGGCCACCATCGCACCACCCGAACAGGCGTCGAGGACCCGGTGGCCGTCGGTCGTCTCGAGCCAGACGCCCTTTCCGCGCTCGATGTTCGGGTAGGCGAGATCCAGGAAACGGGGGAAGACGTTGGTCTCCTCAGCGCGGATCGTCGCCTGCACGGAAACCTCCTCTACTTCCACACGCCGCGCCGCCGGATGGCGGCGAGCACTGCGCGCAACCCCTGCTCGCTGTTGGCCACGTGTTGCTGCATGACCGTTTCCGCCGTGTCGGCGTCGCCGTTCTCGATGGCTTCCAGCAACCCCTCGTGCTCGCCGGAGATGCGCATGTGCCACGCGTCGGACTCCGGGAGAAGCGTGATGGCGTCGTTCAAGCGCATCCGGATCTCTTCGATCCCGCGAGTCAGAAACGCGTTGCCTGTGGCTTGGGCGACCGCGATGTGGAAGTCCGTGTCGTGCCGCATGTAGTCGGGCTCGCTCGTCGCGGCGGCCATTCCGCGGATGGCGCGGCGCATCGCCGCCAGGTCCGCGCCGCGGCGTGTGCCGGCGGCGACCCTCGCCACGGCCGGCTCGATGACGCGCCTGTACAGCAGCAGGTCCTCGAGCTCCTTGCGATGCCGCATCACGCGCAGGATCAGGTCATCGGCCGCGAGCGAATCCTGGTCGTGACCCGTGATGAACGTGCCGCCGGTGCGCCCGCGGCGGGCTTCGACCAGCCCTGCCGCCTCGAGGAGCCGCAGGGCATGCTGGATGGTCGGGCGTCCGACGCCGAACATGACAGCCAGCTCACGTTCCGCGGGCAGCGCCTCACCAGGCTTGATCAAGCGAAGCGCGATGTGGCGGCGGATCTGCTCGGCCACGTACTCGTGCGCGCGCAGCTGGTGGATGCGCTCGAAGCGGAGTGGCGAGGCCGACGCGCCGTTGCTGCGGCGGGCCTCCTTAACGGCCACGAGCCGCTCCCGAGCCCACGCGTGCGACGTCTTCCAGGAAGCGGTCGAACAGCCGCATGGTCTCGCGTCGCACAGCCGGGGCTCGCCGGTTGGTCTCCTCCAGCAACGCGTCCGGGTCGACGCCATCGCCATCCAGCTCGTGCCGGTACGCACGCACCCAGCTCTCCATGATTTCGGGAGTCACCTCGGGATGGAACTGGAGCCCGAGGCTGCGTCCGACGACGTAGGCCTGAGGGCCCACCTCTGTGTCCGCGACCAGCTTCGCGCCGGGCGGCAGGGTGAAGGTGTCGAAATGCCACTGGAACCACGGGCCTTCTGAGATGAGCTCGGGATCCTTCGTCCGCACGGGCAACCAGCCGATCTCCGAGCGGTCGGACCGGAAGGATTTGCCGCCGAGGACGCGTGCCATGAGCTGGCCGCCGAAGCAGAGGCCAAGGAACGGCACCTCGTGTTCAGCGGCCTGCCGGATCAACTGTGACTCACGATGGATGAACGGAACCGAGTCGTCGAAGGCCGGGAACTCCGAACCGAGCGAGGCGATGAGCTGATAGTCGCGCGCGTCGGGGACCTTCTCCTCGAGGTCGATGCGAAGGATGTCGACGTCTGCATTGCGTTCGTCGAGCCACTCTCCGAGCAGACCCGGAGGCGTCGGCTCCTCGTGTTGGATGATCAGGGCCTTCAGCCTCTGCACCGCCATCAGACCGGCCTCGGCTCGAGCTTCGTCTCGAGCTCATTGGCGACCTGGCGTATCGCGCCGGCGTAGCGCTCCACCATCTCGGCCAGCTCGGCGTCGGTGCTCGTGAAGGGCGGAGCAAACAGCGTCTGGTCGCCGGCGAACCCGTCGCGCGTGGGCATCGTGGAGTAGGTGATCAGGCCGTGCTCGAAAGCGACGTCGTCCACCCTGCCCGCCGTGCGCAGCTCCGGAGGCAAAAAGGACTTGCCGTCGCGAGGATCGACGTACTCGACGCCGAGCAGGTATCCGCGACCTCGGACCTCGTGCACCATAGGCAGTCCGTTCAGGGCTTCAGCGAGCTGGTCGCGAAGCCGCGGGCCGCGCTCGCGCACGTGGTCGATGAGGCCTTCCTTCTTCAGGACGTCGATGACCTTGAGGCCGACCGCACATGACAGCGGGGCGCCATCCCACGTGTGGCCGAGGGTGAACTTCCTGGACCCATTCGCGATCGCGTCGTAGACGTGCTGCCGGCAGAGCACCGCTCCGATGGCGGCGTAGCCCGCGCCGAGGCCCTTTGCGGTGGCGATGATGTCCGGGACGATCGGCAGGCTCTCCGCAGCAAACCAGTTGCCGGTGCGACCAACGCCGGTGACGATCTCGTCGAAGCAGATCAGAAAGCCATGCCGCTCGCGGCGCTCGGCGAGGCCTTCCCAGAACCGCTTCGGCGGGCTGTAGGCGGGTAGGGAGGCGGCGCTGACCGGCTCGCAGAAATACGCCGAGACCGCATCGTCGCCAGCGGCCTCGAGGACGCGGTCGAGCGCCTGCAGCGCCTGCTCGCCGGTGGGATCGAAGCGCCAGGTGCTTGGCGGGATGTGCAGGTGTGTGGGCATGTAGGGCTCGAACGGCCGCTTCAAACCCGGCCGCCCGGTCAGCGCGAGCGTGGCCATGGTCGGGCCGTGGTACGCCTGCGAAGGAGAGATGACCTGCCAGCGCTTGGACTGCCCACGGTCGACGTGATACCTGCGAGCTAGCTGGATCGCCATCTCGTTGGCCTCAGCCCCGCCGGTGACGAATCGAACTCGCGTGAACCCTTTAGGGGCGACGCCGGCGAGCTCGTGGGCCAGCTGCTCCTGCGCCGGGTTCGTCATGCGTTCGTTGTGCACGTAAGCCAGCTTTTCCGCCTGAGCGCGTGCCGCCGCGATGATGTCACGCCTCCCGTGGCCGAGGGTCGCGGCCATCGAGCCACCGCTCATGGCATCGAGGTAGCGCTTGCCTGACGCGTCCTCGACCCACACGCCATCGCCGCGGACGAGGACGGGGTAGCGCCGGTTGAACTCCAGGGGCAGGACGTGCGTCGACTGACTGACCACAACCGCTTCCCTGGCTCCGGCCATCCCGCCTACCCCTCCAAAGACGCTCCCTGCATGCGCTTCTGGCGATAAAGACTCGAAGTGGGTCGATACTATCATTGCAAAGGACCACATACAGGCCCATTCGCCGGACGCGCCCGGCACGCGGAGGGCGCACCAAGGAGGGGAACGGGATATGGCTACGAAGACTGGGACGCTGAGGGTGATCGAGCCGGCGACCGAAAAGGTGATGGCCGAGCTCCACGAGGCGACGGTCGAAGAGGCCGATCAGGCGGTGGCTCGAGCCAAGGCGGCCTATCCCGCCTGGAAAGCGCTCAATCCCAAGGACCGCGCCAACCTGATGCGCCGCATCGCGACGGCAATCGAGAAGCATTCTGAGGAGCTGGCCCAGCTCGAGGCCCGCAACGTCGGCAAGCCGATCAGCGACGCGCGCGGCGAGGTCGGCATGGTGGTTGACGTCTTCAACTATTACGCGGGAGCGCCCGAGCGTCTCTTCGGTAAGACGATCCCGGTTGCGGGCGGCGTCGACATGACGTTCCGAGAGCCGCTGGGCGTCGTGGCGCTCATCGTCCCCTGGAACTTCCCCCTCCCCATCGCTTCCTGGAAGGTAGCCCCCGCACTTGCCGCCGGTAACACCATCGTCCTGAAGCCGGCCGGGCTGACCCCGCTGACCGCCGTCGAGCTCGGACGGATCGCGCTCGAGGCCGGCCTGCCCGAAGGCGTGCTGAACGTCCTCGTCGGCGCCGGCCGGGTCGTCGGCGAGAGGCTGGTCGAGCACCCCGACGTGGCCAAGGTCGCTTTTACGGGCTCGACCGAGGTGGGCAAGCGCATCGGTGCGCTCGCCGCGCAGTCGATCAAGCGCGTGACGCTGGAGCTCGGCGGCAAGTCCGCCAACATCGTCTTCGCCGACGCCGACCTCGACAAGGCGGGCGCGTCGGCGCCGATGGCGGTATTTGGCAACGCGGGCCAGGATTGCTGTGCGCGATCGCGGATCCTGGTCGAGCGATCGGCGCTCGACCGCTTCATGCAGGCATTGGAGCGCTCGATCAAGGCGCTCAGGGTGGGCGACCCGCTCGACGAGAAGACTGAGATGGGTCCGCTGATCTCCGCGGACCAGCGGGCAAAGGTCGCGTCGTACCTCCAGGACGGCGCGCGGGTGGCGATCCGAGGTTCGGCGCCGACGGGCGCCGGCTACTGGTTCCCGCCGACCGTTCTCTCCCCCGTCGCGAACACCGACCGAGCCGCCCGAGAGGAGATCTTCGGTCCAATCGCGGTGGTCATCCCATTTGAGGATGAGGCTGAGGCGATCCGAATCGCGAACGACACCGTCTACGGCCTCTCCGGATCGATCTGGACCAACAACGCAGCCCGTGCGATGCGTGTGGCGCGCGGGCTGGAGACCGGGACCATCTCGATCAACTCGCACAGCTCGGTGCGCGTGACCACCCCGTTCGGAGGCTTCAAACAGTCCGGCGTCGGCCGCGAGCTGGGCCCTGACGCCCTGGAGCACTACACAGAGCTCAAGAACGTCTTCCTCTCGACCACATGATTCACCTCCCCACCCCGTGGGGAGGTGGCGCGACGCGCCAGAGGGGAAGGCCAGGGTGGGGGCGATCAGATTGGCGATGCGCGCGATCGAAGTAAC
>JBGQGS010000007.1:0-30868 GCA_041497555.1 Candidatus Dormibacteraceae bacterium
ACGTCACCAAGCCCGTCGGAAGACCACGGAGGGTCGAGCTTGCCGAGCCCATCACCCAGCCCGACGGACGATCACGGCGGCTCGAGCTCACCGAGCCCCTCACCCGGAACCGACGACCACTGAGTCGGACTTCCGACTCTGGTTGGATCAAGCGTTCCTAGAGTTATGAAAAGACCAGTCAGTCTCGTCGTCGGCCTAGCAGCGGGGGCCGTGCTGATCGCCGCAGTCGGGGCCTCCGCCCACACGGGGTTCTCTCTCATCAGGACCGTTGGGGTGCAGCAGAGCCAGTTTGGTGATGAGGCAAGTGGGGCGAGAACCGAGTCACCGGAGGCTTCGCCTGAGCCGACAGAGAAGCCTGAATCGCCGCCCACAGCTGAGCCATCGGAAACGCCGGAAACCGACGAGTCGGGCGAGCCGGCTGACAGCGATACGAAGTCGAGTCACGCTCCGACCACTGAAGGCTCGGATTCAGGCGAGCACGATGGCGGTAGTGATCACCACGGAAGTGGCGACTAATTCTCGCGCGTGATTTCAGAAGAGCCGGGCCGAAAAGCCCGGCTCTTTTTTACCTCCCCGCTTGCGGGGAGGTGGCGCGCCACGCCGGTGGGGGCGACACGAGCTTTGTCAGTGCTTCCGCCGCTGGACGAACTGAAAGCCGAAGCGTCCCTTCACGCACAGGTGTCCGGCGGTGACGCTGTGGTCGAGCGGCGACGTCACCTTGACGATCGTGTTGTCCTGCACGTGCAGCTCGAGCATGCACCCCACCCCGCAGTAGGGGCACACCGTCTCGGTCACCGTCTGCCGCGACTCGGTCCATGTACCCGCCTGGCGCATGTCGTGCTCGCTCTTGAACATGAGCGCGCCGGTAGGACACACGCCGATGCAGTTGCCGCAGTACACGCAGGCGGATTCAGGTAGCGGGACGGTGAACTCGGTCGAGATGTGCGCGTCGAAACCGCGCCCCGCAACGCCGATGGCGAAGGTGTTCTGCGCGTCCACGCCGCAGGCCTCGACGCACTTGTAACAGAGGATGCAGCGCGAATAGTCGCGAACGTAGAGGTCGTTGTCGATCGTCACCGGCTGAGCGACGGTTGCGATGCTCTCGCCAAAGCGTTGGGGTGTCGCACCGTAGCGCGACATCCATCCGTGCACCTGAGGCGAGCACAGTGACATGTCAACCGATGACGCGAGGAGCTCCAGGACCAGGCGGCGGCTGTGACGAACCCGCTCCGAGTCCGTTCGGATCTTCATCCCCGCCTCGACCTTGCGCGAGCAGGCCGGGACGAGCACGCGCGAACCCTCCACCTCGACGACACAGACCCGGCAAACATTGACCGGCGTCAGGGTCTCGAGCTGGCACAGCGTCGGTGTGTCGATGCTGAGCTGCCGGCACGCGTCGAGGATGGTCATGCCCTCGAGCACCTCCAGCTCCCGGCCGTCAATGCTCACCTTGACGAACCGCTTCGGCAGCCCAACGAACACCGCCTCACTTCGGGGTCCCCGCGAACTCACGGCGAAGCCTCCGAGTTCGTGGGGATTTTTCGTGGGGTTATCAGCCATGCCGACCCACCACGTTGAGCTGCACCACCGCTGACGAGATCGCGTTGGCGGCGGTCTGACCCAGCCCGCAGATCGACGCGTCACGCATGGCCTGGGCGATGTCGCCGAGCAGGCTGATGTCGGAGTGGTGAGCGTCTCCGCTGCGGGCGCTCAGGAGCCGACCCAGCACCTCTTCCTGCCGCACGGTGCCGATGCGGCACGGAACGCATTGACCGCACGACTCGTCGCGGAAGAACCGCGCGATGCGAAGCAGGATTTGCTTCAAGTCGGCGGTGTCGTCGAGCACGATGACGGCACCAGATCCGAGCGTGGCCCCGATCGCCCGTGTGCCCTCGAAGCTCAGCGGGACGTCGAGCTGCTGCTCGGTCACGAACGAACCGGCCGCGCCGCCGAGGAGCACCGCCTGCAGTGTCCTGCCGTCGCGCAGCCCGCCGGCGAGGTCGATCAGCGCCCGCAGGGTGGTTCCCATCGCGACTTCGTAAAGACCGCGCTCGCGTACGTGCCCGGAGACGCAGAAAAGACGCGTGCCAGTGGACTCCGGCGTGCCAGTCGCCGCAAACGCCGCTCCCCCTTCGACAACGATGTCCAGCACGTTGACAAGCGTCTCGACGTTGTTGACGAGGGTCGGTTTGCCGAACAGCCCTGACAGGACCGGAAATGGCGGCTTGTTGCGCGGCTCGCCTCGTTTTCCCTCGATCGAGTTGAAGAGGGCGGTCTCCTCGCCGCAGATGTACGCGCCGGCGCCGCGACGAACCTCGACGTCGAATCGAACCCCTCTGCCCTCGATGTTCTCGCCGAGAAATCCATGCGACCGGGCCTGGTCGATGGCGTTTTCGATGCGGCGCCTCGCGAGCGGATATTCCCCACGGACGTACAGGTAGGCCTGCTCGCAGCCGGTTGCATAAGCAGCGATGGTCATCGCTTCGACCACCGCGAAGGGGTCGCGTTCCATCAGTTCCCGGTCTTTGAAGGTCCCCGGCTCTGACTCGTCCGCATTGCATACGAGGTAGTGAGGGCGGATCGGCGCCTTGGCGACCGAGTCCCACTTGCGTCCGGTCGGGAACGCAGCGCCTCCACGGCCGAGCAGCTTGGCTTCGGTGACTTCGCCGATGACGCCTTCAGGACCGATCTCCATGGCTCGGCGGAGCGCGGCGTAGCCGCCGTGCTGACGGTAGCTGTCGATGCTCTCGGGATCGATCGCGCCGACTCTTCGCAGCAGCTTGCGCGGCCGATCCGGCAACGATGCGTCAGCGTGGTGCGGCCAGCCTCCTCCGAGCAGGATGGTCTGGGCAATGTCGAACGTGATCGGGGCCAACTGGAGCTCGTCATGGCTTGCTCCTGCGCGTTCGACGAGCGCGGCCGGTGCACGGTCGCACAAACCGAGGCATGCGCTGCGATGCCAGGTCTTTCCCGCTGGACCCACGGACCGCTCGAGCGCCGCGCACAGCTCATCCGCCCCGGCGCACTTGCACGCGATGTCGTCGCAGACGTGAAGCGTGGTGGCCGGCCTCTCGTCGAGTGCAAAGCGTCCGTAGAAGGTGACGACCCCATACGCTTCCGCTGGCGGGATGGACAGCCTTCGGCAGGCATACTCCAGCGCACCGCGGCTGACCCAACCGACCCTGTCCTGGATCGCGTGAAGCACCGGCAGAAGCAGCGGGCGCTGCGACCGCGAGGCGCTGCCGCCGAACGCGAGGTGATCGTCCGCCGCTGTGCGGACGCCTCCCTCCCAGAGCGACGACGGATCGCCGAGCACGCCGTCGACCGCCGCCATCTCTTCAGCTGTGGGAGGGCCTCCGGTGGTCCGGATGTCCACTAGGCCGTCGGAACCGCCGTCAGCTTGTCGATCCTGATCGCGCTCGCCTTGAACTCGGCCGTGCCCGACTTCGGGTCCGTGGCGTCGATGGTAAGCACGTTCGTCGCCACCTGGTCCGGAAAGTGAAGGGTGAGGAATGCGAGCCCTGGTCTCAGCGTCTCGTCAAACCGGATCGGCACCTCGACCGAACCGCGACGCGAGCTGGCCCGCACCCGCTCGCCATCCTGGATGCCGAGCCGTTCTCCGTCTGCCGGCGAGATCAAAAGAGCCTCGCGCTGGCGCAGGGGCGAGGTGTACTCGTTGGTCTGCACGCCGGTGTTGAAGGAGTCCAGTCGCCGGCCGGTCGTGAGCCGGATGGGAAACTCTTCCGTCAGGCGGTCTACGGGCGGATCGTGCTCCACGGCGTGAAGCGGAGCCCGCACACCTTCGACCGGATCCTTCCACAGACGCGCGTGCAGGAACAGCGTGCCCGGGTGCGACTCGTCCGGGCACGGCCACTGGATGCCGCCGAGCTCGTCGATACGGCCGTATGACATCCCGGCGTGCATGGGCGACAGGCGCCGGCATTCGTCCCATACCTGCTCCGCGGTCGGATGCCCCCAATCGCATCCCAACCGGCGAGCGAGCTCGCAGATGATGTCGACGTCGTCACGCGCGCCGGCGGGCGGTTCGAGAGCGCGTCGCACACGCTGCACGCGTCGCTCGCTGTTGGTGACCGTCCCCTCCGACTCCGCCCAGCCGGCGGCGGCAGGTAGGACGACATGGGCGAGCTCTGCGGTCTGCGTCAGGAAGATGTCCTGTACGACAAGATGACCGAGCCCGCTGAGCAGGCGAACCGCTCGAGTCTGGTCAGCCTCGCTGCGCGCGGGGTTCTCACCGATGATGTAGAGCGCCGTCAGCTCGCCGTGGTCCATCGACTCGAACATCTCGCTGAGGTGATAGCCCTTCTGATCGGGAAACTGCGCGCCGCCCCACGCGCTCGAGAACTTTGCGTGGATGCTCGGATCCTCGAGGTCCTGGAAGCCTGGCAGCCGCGCCGGGATGGCGCCCATGTCACCGCCCCCCTGGACATTGTTCTGGCCACGCAGAGGGTTGAGACCGCAGCCGTACCGGCCTACCTTTCCGGTGAGCAGGGCGAGGTTGATCAGCGCGAGGACGTTGTCCGTTGCGTTGTGATGCTCGGTGATGCCCAGGGTCCAGCAGATCATCGCGCGGTCGGCGCGAGCGTATTCGAGGGCGACGGACACGATCGCCGAGGCGGGAACTCCGGTCTCTCGCTCCGCCAGTTCGGGTGTATAGGGCTCGACGCATCGTGCGAAGTCGTCATACCCGGTGGTCGCCCGGGCGATGAACTCTGTGTGCGCAAGACCCGCGTGGATGATCACCCGCGCCATCGCGTTGGCGAGCGCGATGTCGCTGCCGACGTCGATTCCGAGCCAGGTGTCGGCCCATTGTGCCGAGCTGGTGCGCCTCGGATCAACCGCCACCAACCGCGCGCCGTTTCGGACGCCGCGCAGCAGGTGATGGAAGAAGATCGGGTGCGTCTCGCGAGCGTTCGAGCCCCACAGGATGATGAGGTCGGTCTCCTCAGTCTCGCGGTACGACGAGGTTCCCCCTCCTGCCCCGAACACTGTCGCCAGACCGGCGACGCTTGGCGCGTGTCAAGTCCTGTTGCAGCTGTCGACGTTGTTGCTGTGCATGACGGCGCGCGTGAACTTCTGGGCCATGAAGTTCATCTCGTTGGTCGTCTTGGAACAGCTGAACATCCCGAAGGCGTTCGCTCCCCTTTCCCTGGCGGCGGCGAACCCGGCCGCGGCCCGCTCGAGCGCCTCTTCCCAGGAGGCGGGACGCAGCCGCCCACCTTCCCTGACCAGAGGCTCGGTCAGACGGAGAAGGCCGTCATCCATGGACGAACTATAAGAAACGCCGTTCCTTCAGCGGGGGTTGGCGCGGATGAAGTCCGCGATGCGGTCCAGGCCGAGCTTCAGCTCGTCTTCCGATTGCGTGTAAGCGATGCGGATGAAACCCTTGCCCGCATGGCCGAACGCGGTCCCTGGCAGCACCGCCACCCCCGCCTCGCTGAGCAGCCGGTCCGCCAGCTCATGCTCGTCGAAACCCGTTCCCTCGATGTTCGGGAACACATAAAAGGAGCCTTGCGGTCGGGCGCACCGCATTCCAGGGATGGCGTTGACGCCGTCCACCACCAGGTTCCGCCGGTGTTCGAAGACCTTCACCATGCGGGTCACGGCATGCTCGGACTCAGGCGAGCTGAGCGCCTCGATCGCCGCCATCTGCGTGAAACCGGCGGCGCATGACGACGAGTTGATCATCAGGGTGTCCAGCTTGGCCGCCAGCGCCTTCGGCGCTACCGCGTAGCCGAGCCGCCAGCCGGTCATCGCGTAGGACTTCGAGAGACCGTCCATCAGCACCGTGCGCTCGCGCATGCCTGGCTGCGACAGGGGCGACACGTGGTGGAAGCCGTACACGAGCTGGCTGTAGATCTCGTCCGAGACCACCAGCAGGTCGTGCTTGTGGGCAAGGTCGCAGACAAACTTCACATCCTCCGCCGTCAGCACGCCGCCCGTCGGGTTCTGCGGAGTGTTGACGATCAGCATCCTGGTCTTCGGCGTGACGAGCGAAGCGAGCTCGTCCTGGTCCATGCGGAAACCGCTCTCCTCGCGCAGGGTCACCGGCTTCGGGACGCCGCCGATGAAGTTGACCTGCGACGCGTACGCAGGGTAGCCGGGGTCGGGCAGGATGACCTCGTCGCCCGGTTCGATGCATGCAAGCAGGGTGAACAGCAGGACGTTCTTCGAGCCGGGAACCAGGACGACCTCGCTCGGGTCGACCTCGGTCTTGAGCGTGCGGGTCACGAAGCCGGCGACAGCCTCACGCGCCTCGAAGATGCCGCTGGCCGGCGTGTAGTGCGTATAGCCGTGCTGCATGGCCGAGATGCCGGCCTCGATGATGTTGTCGGGTGTGGCGAAGTCCGGCTCGCCGATCTCGAGGTGGACGATCTTCTTGCCCTGGGCCTCAAGCCGTCTCGCCCTGGCGAGAACCTCGAACGCGCCCTCTGTGCCGAGGCGCGACATGCGTTCCGCGAATCGAATGGCGGTCACGCCCGAAATCCTAGTGTCCCGATCTCGAGGTCCACAGGATATTTCGCGAGCGGGACACTCAGTGGACGCCAAGGAGCGCGCCGCCGTCGACGCCAAGAGTCTGCCCCGTGATGTAGCCCGCCTGCCGAGAGCACATGAATGCGCACGCGGCGCCGAACTCCGCCGGATCGCCGAAGCGCTTCATGGGCGCGGCGGCCGCGTGCCGCTCGAGCTCCTGGTCCACGTTGCCGCCGGCTCCGGCCGCCAGGTGCCGGATGCGGTCCGTGAGGATGGCGTCCGGGGCAAGGCAGTTGACTGTGATTCGATCTGGTGCCAGCTCGCGTGACAGCGTCTTCGCCAGCCCGCTCACACCGGCACGCACCGAGTTCGATAGGACCAGGCTCGGGATGGGTTGGCGAACGGAGATCGAGGTGATGAACACGATCCTGCCCTGGTCAGACTGCTTGAGGTCGGAAAGGGCCGCCTTGACCAAGCGCACGGCGCTCATCAGGTTGAGTTGAAACGCGATCTCCCAGTTCTCGAGCGGCGTGCTCTGGAACGTGCCTGGTGGCGGCCCGCCGGCGTTGACGACCAGGATGTCGAGGCCGCCCAGGGTGGCTCGAGCCTGCTCGACCAGGGCCTCGGGTTCACCTTCCCTCGAGACGTCGGCGGCGGCCCAACCCTCGGCCTTGATCGCCTTGCCGGCCGTCTCGATGGAGGCCGCGTCACGCGATGAGATGAAGACCCGAGCGCCTTCTTGCGCGAGCGCCTCTGCGCATGCCCGGCCGAGTCCCCTGCTCGCCGCGGTGACCAGTGCCCGCCGGTCCTTCAGCCCGAAGTCCACACCCTAAATTTACCTCTCCCCTTGGGGGGAGGAGGGGAAGCGCCGGTTGGAGGACGGTCCAACTCGCAACTAACCGCTGGTATTGACGTACCACTGGGTCACGTACTGGAACCGATCGGCGGGCTCGATGACCTTGTTCACGCGCACGCCGTGCACGCGCTGTGACACCGCATAGTCGTAGCGCGCGGAGTAGAGGAAGATCGCCGGCGCGGCGTCGGCCATCAACATCTGGAAGTCGATGTACGCCGCGAGCCGGGCCTGCGGGTCGACGGAGGCACGCCCGTTCTCGAGGTCGCTGTCGATCAGTCCCCAGCCGCGCGAGTAGGCGAAGTTCAGCGTCCCTGCGTCGGCACCCGAATGCCAGAGCGAGTACTGGTCGGGGTCCGGGCCGACGTCAAACGTGACGAGCGCCATCTGGTACTTGCGTCCGAGCAGGTAGTTCTGGACCAGCTGTGACGCAGGCACCGCCTTGACATTGACCTGGACGCCGATATCCAGCAGCTGTCGCGCCAGGGCGTCAGCCACCTGGTGGCTTGGGTAGGAGTCCGGCGCGACCAGCTCGACCTTGAAAGCGACGCTGTTCTTGGCCCGCAGCGTCGTGCCGGGCTGGGCCACCCAGCCCGCCTTGTCCAGCGCCTGGGCGGCGGCGAGCTGGTCATATGGATGGAGCGCCGCGGCCGCCGCGGAGTACGCCCAATCTCCAACCGGAACCGGCGTTGGATCGGGGTCGGCCCTCCCAGACAGCACCTCGCTGATGACCCGCTGGCGGTCGATCGCCTGAACGAGGGCGAGCCGAACGTTGACGTCGCCGAAGAACTGCTTGCCGTCACCGTCCGGGTTGAAGCTCACGAACGAGTTGGTGAACATGCGCGAGTCGAGTACGGACACGTCCGTGCGTCCCTGTAGAGCGTCGACCTCCTGCGGCTCCAGTCCTCCGACAAGGTCTGCGACACCCTGCCCAACGGCCCGGATGGCCGACTGGGGATCGGTGGCCGGGTACGTGCGCAGGACCAAGTGGTCGAGGTATGGCTGCGGGTCGGCGAAGGTGTTGCGGTCCAGGCTGATGGCAAGCGAGCTGACGGCCGCAACCTTGAACGGTCCAGTACCAAACGCGCGAACGCCGCTGAACGGGCTGGCCGCGATCTGCGCCGGCGCCATGCCGGCGAAGATGTGCTTGGCGATGATGCCGATGCGTAGCGCCTGCGGAAACGAGGCGCTCGGAGCACGGAGCGCGAAAACGACCTGGCCTGGACCGCCCGGAGCCACCCCCACCTGGCGCCAGAACTCGGCCCCAGGCTGCTGGTATTCGAGGTCCTGCAGCACGTGGAACGTGAACAGCACGTCGTCGGCGCTGAACGACTGGCCGTCGGCCCATTTGACGCCGCTGCGGATGTTGAAGGTATAGGAGAGATGGTCCTGCGAGACGGTCCAGTCGCTGGCCAGCACGCCGACGACGTTCTGCTGAGCGTCCACGCTGGTCAGACCCTGGTAGATGACGCTGTCGACATCGCGGGTGCTGTCGACGGACTCGAAGAGCGGGTTCAGGACACCTGCGGCTCCTACCAGGGCTTCGACGGCCGTTCCGCCGCGGGCCGGCTTCGGCACCGTCGCGACCGGCTGGCACCCAACGATTGCCACCACCGCCGCCGCTGCGGCGGTGACGAGCCGGCTACTACGAATGAGTAGTCACCCAGATGTTGGCGAGCGAGCAGATCAGGAAGGCAACGGTCAGGACCCAGGTGGTCCAGTAGATCTGGCGCTCCAGGCCGCGGCGTGTCCGATACCCACCGCCACCACCGTCGCCGCCTCCGCCGATCGTTCCCCCGAGGCCCGAGGCCTTGGGGGTTTGGATGAGCACGCCCGCCATCAGGAAGACCGCGAGGACTGCCTCCGTGATGACGAGAGCGTTTCTGACACTAGCCATTGGAAAGAGAGATTTTACCTAGCTCCAGACTGAGGAGAAGCGGGCCTCGATTGCCGTCCAGTTGAGCGTGTTGAACCATGCAGCGACGTAGTCCGCCCGCTTGTTTTGATACTTGAGGTAGTAGGCGTGCTCCCACACGTCGACACCCAAGATCGGGGTCAGCCCCGCCATGTACGGGCTGTCCTGGTTGGGATAGGCCTTGATGGACAGCTTGCCAGTCTTGTCGACGACCAGCCACGCCCACCCGCTGCCGAACTGGCCCACCGCGGCCTTCTGAAGCTGCTCCTTGAACGCGTCGTAACTGCCGAACGTGCTCTTGATGGAGTCCCCAATCCGGCCGGGCGGGTTGCCGCCGCCACCGGGACCCATGATGCTCCAGAAGATCGAATGGTTCGAATGGCCGCCGGCGTTGTTCCGGAGGACCGTCCGGATGTCGTCCGGCACCTGGTCGATTCCCCACAGCAGGTCTTCGACCGACTTCTTGCCCAGCTCCGGATACTTCTCGAGCGCCGCGTTCGCGTTGTTCACGTACGCCGCGTGGTGCTTGTCGTGGTGGATCTCCATCGTCTTGGCGTCAATGTGCGGCTCGAGAGCATCGAACGCGTAGGGAAGCGGCGGAAGCTCGAATGCCATGGGTGACCCCTCCGTTTTTTGAATTACCTACGAGTCAGTCTAAGAGGTCGCGTGTTCCGAGCCGGCCTGCGCCCGGACCGCCGCCGCCCGCCGCTCGATTTCCGTCGGGTCGCCGAGGTAGCGCCACGACTCCGGCTTGAAGTCCGCGCCGAGCTCGTAAACGCGGGGCACCCCCGTCGGGATGTCCAGGTCGACCACCTGCTGCTCGGAGAGCCCATCGAGATGCTTGACCAGCGCACGAAGGCTGTTGCCGTGGGCCGACACAAGCACGCACGAGTACCGGAGAAGGTCGGGCACGATGGCGTCGTACCAGTACGGAAGCATCCGGTCGACCACGTCTTTCAGGCATTCGGCTCTCGGCAGCAGCTCGGGCGGCATTTCCGCGTAGCGAAGATCGTGCGAAGGGTGGCGCTCGTCTGAGAGGTCCAGGCCTGGCGGCCTGACGTCGTAGCTCCTCCTCCACAGCTTGACCTTGTCTTGCCCGAACTTTGCCGCCGTCTGAGCTTTGTTCAAACCCTGCAACGCCCCGTAGTGCCGCTCGTTGAGGCGCCAGCTGCGTCGCACCGGGATCCAGGTGAGAGCGAGTTCGCCGAGCGCAAGGTCCGCCGTTTCGATCGCCCGCACCAGCACGGAGGTGTGCAGCACGCCGGGTGACAGCCCCGCCTCGCGCATCAGGCGACCGGCATCGATCGCCTCGGTGATTCCTTGCTCACTCAGAGGAACGTCATGCCAGCCGGTGAAAAGGTTTTCGAGGTTCCAGGTGCTCTGTCCGTGCCGAAGCAGGATCAGAGTGCCCAGCTTATCGATGGCCGTAGACCTCGGCCGTGACTTTGACGATATGCGCGAACTCCGCCGCGTCCAGGCTTGCGCCTCCGACCAGGCAGCCGTCGCACAGAGGCAGCTCGACGTATGCCTCCACGTTGCTCGAGTTGACGCTGCCGCCGTACAGCACCCGCACCTTCTTCGCCGCGCCTGCGCCGATCATCTCCCCCACCACCTTGCGGATCAGCCGCATCGTGCGGTACGCATGCTCCGGGTCTGCGCTCTTGCCCGTGCCGATCGCCCACACCGGTTCGTAGGCGATCACGAGGCGGGCGGAATCGTCGGCCGAGCAGTTCGCCAGGCCGGCCTTGACCTGGGCCGCGACGACCTGGTCGGATGTGCCGGCGTCGTAATGCTCGGTCAGCTCGCCCACGCACATGATCACGCCAAGCTCGCAGCCCAGAGCCGCGGCCGCCTTCTTGGCGACCATCTCGTCTGTCTCGCCGAGGTGGATGCGTCGCTCTGAGTGGCCGATGATGACCCAGTCGCACCACCCCCTCAGCATCGCCGGCGAAACCTCCCCCGTGTACGCACCCGAGAGCTCCCAGAAGCAGTCCTGGGCGCCCAGCTTTACGCCCGACTCAGCCAGCACCTCCGCGACTCCCAGCAGCCACGGGAACGGTGGAAAGATCGCGACCTCAACGCGGTCGGCATGCCCTCTCGCGACCGACAACACTCCGCGCACCAGGTCGAGGGCTTCGTCGGCGCTGTTGGGATTCATCTTCCAGTTGGCCGCGACAAGCGGCATCGGCGAAATGCGACTAGACATCACGCTTCCTTCAGGATCGCGACGCCGGGCAGCTCCTTGCCTTCCAGGTACTCGAGTGTCGCGCCGCCACCGGTCGAGACGTGCGAGAAGCGCCCGGCGAGACCGAGCGAATCGACCGCCGCGACCGTGTCGCCGCCGCCGACGAGCGTGTAGCCCCCCGAGTTCGCGATGGCCTCCCCGATGGCTTTCGTCCCGTCACTGAAATCGCGTATCTCGGCCACTCCCATCGGCCCGTTCCACACGACGGCGCCGGCGCCACGCAGTCGCTCCGTGAACAGCGCCACCGATCTGGGTCCGATGTCGAGTGCCATCCAACCTGCCTCCACCGAGTCGGCCTCCATGATGCGCAACGGCTGGCCGGGCTCCATCCGGCGCGCGCAGACGAGGTCGACCGGTAGCAGCAGCTTGCGGCCGGCCTTGTCGGCCACCTCCTTGGCCGTTACCAGCGCCGTGTCCTCGACGAGGCCTTTCCCCGTGGGATAGCCGCGCGCCTTGAAGAAGGTGTTGGCCATCGCGCCGCCGATGAGCAGGGCGTCGACCTTCTCCAGCAGGTGGCGGAGAACTCCAACCTTGGTCGAGACCTTTGCTCCGCCAACCACCGCCAGCATCGGCCGTCGCGGGTTGTCCAGCGCCTGGTGCAGCGCCGTCAGCTCGGCCTCCATCAGCTCACCGGCGAACGCCGGCAGGTAAGCGGCGACGCCGACCACGGACGCGTGCGCACGGTGTGAGGCTCCGAAGGCGTCGTTGACATACAGCTCGCCCAGCGACGCCAGCCGGTGTGCGAAATCGGGGTCGTTAGCCTCGTCCTCGGGATGGAACCGCACGTTCTCGAGCAGCAGGACCTGGCCGTTCTGCAGCTTGCCGACCGCGGTGCGCGCCGGCTCGCCGACGCAGTCTTCAGCGAAGTGCACCTCGCGGTCCAATGCGCGAGATAGACGCATGGCAACCGGTCGCAGCGAGAGCTCGGGCTCCACACCTTTCGGCCGGCCGAGGTGGGACATGACGATCACCATCGCGCCGCGCTGGGCCAGGTGCAGCAGAGTCGGTACGGCGGCACAAATCCGAGCGTCGTCGGTGATGGCGCCCTTCGACATCGGCACGTTGAGGTCCTCGCGCACGAGGACCCGCTTGCCCGCGACGTCGACGGAGGTGATCGAAGCTTTCAGAGCCGCTCTGCCATGTAGGTGATGAGGTCGACCATGCGGCAGCTGAAGCCCCACTCGTTGTCGTACCAGCTCACCACCTTGGCCCATTCGCCGCCGAGCATCAGCGTCAGCGGAGCGTCGACGATCGACGAGTGGGGATTGCCCATGAAGTCTGAAGAGACGAGCTCCTCGTGACTCACCGCGAGGATCCCTCGCAGCTCGCCCCCGGCCGCCTCGTCGAATGTGGCGTTGATGTCCTGGGCGGTGGTCGTCTTGGTGAGCTGCACGGTGAGGTCCACGACCGAGACGTCCAGCACAGGTACGCGGAACGCCATTCCGGCGAACTTGCCGGCCAGTTCCGGCAGCACCTCGGCCACGGCGCGGTTCGCGCCCGTAGAGGTCGGGATGATGTTGTCGGCGGCTGCCCGCGCCCGGCGCAGGTCCTTGTGCGGAAGGTCCTGCAGCTTCTGGTCTGAGGTATACGCGTGGATCGTCGTCATCATTCCGCGCTCGATGCCGAACGCCTCGTGCAGCACCTTGGCCACCGGCACGAAGCAGTTGGTGGTGCAGCTCGCATTGGAGATGACGTTGTGCTTCTTGGGGTCGTAACCCTTGTGGTTGACGCCCATCACGACCGTGTAGTCCTGGTTGGTCGCAGGCGCCGAGATGACTACCTTCTTGGCTCCACCCTTGTCAATGTGGACGCGCGCTTTGTTGGCGTCTGTAAAGAGACCGGTCGACTCGATCACCACGTCGACGCCCAGGTCCTTCCAAGGCAGCTCCGCCGGGTCCTTGTGGCTCAGGAACTTGACCGCTCGGCCGTCGACGGTGATGGCTTCTGCGCTGGCTGAAACCTCAGGACCGAACGTGCCCAGCGCCGTGTCGTGCTTGAGGAGATGGGCAAAGGTCTTGGCGTCACCGATGTCGTTGACCGCGACGATCTCAAAGTCGGGCTTCAATTCGTGGGCGGCCCGATAGATGTTCCGGCCGATTCGTCCGAAGCCGTTGATACCGACCTTTGTGGTCATGTGGGAGAGCTCCTGTTCTAGGCGGGCCAAAACCCGGGGGCGAAAACCCGATGGCAAGAATCAGATGGAGGGACGGACGTAATCTTAGGCGGAGCGCCGCGCTCCCTTGGGCGAACCGGCGTCGCCCAACGAGTCGGCCAGCTGCTGCAGCCGGCGAAGGCGGTGGTTGACCGCGGATTTCGAGAGCTTCATGCGCTCAGCCAGCTCGCCCAGGTTGAGCTGCGGGTTCGCGCTCCGCCAGCCCGCCATCTCACGAAGCGCCGCCGGCAGGCCGTCAAGCTTTCCGATGGCCTCGAGCCGCTCGATCGCCGCCGCCTGGCGCAGCCCAGAGCCGATCGTCTTGCCGATGTTGGCCGTTTCGAAGTTGAGGCGCCGGTTCACCCGCCCGCTGACCTCGCGAACCACCCTCACGTTCTCGAACTCCATGACCGCCCGGCTGGCGCCCATCAATGAGAGCAGCCGGACGATCGCGTCGCCCTCCTTGAGGTAGACGACGTGCTGCCCGCCGCGCTCCATGACACCGACTTTGGCGTCAGCCGAGTCGGCCATGGCGGCGATCGCGGTCGCCCACGTGCTGGTCGGGACGACGAACTCGAGGTGGTAGCGCGAGCTCGGGGCATTCACCGAGCCGCAGCCGAGGAAAAGACCGCGCAGCATCGCCTTTCGATCGCACGCGGCCTCGGGCACAGCGCGCGCGGCGGACTGGGTGAACGCGGGCACGAGCCCTGGCGGCAGCGCCAGCTCGATGAAGAACGACATGCGCTTGCGCGTTTTCACCGCCTGGTACTTGGCGTCCATGTGCCCGACCGCCCGGCCAAGCCTCACGACCTTACGCGCGACCGCGTTGCGCAGCAGCGAGAAATAAGCCGCCCGGCCGTCACCCGATCGCTTGATCAGCCTGGCGCGCGAGCCGAAATAGATCCCGAGCAGCTCGCTTAGCTGGCAGCAGGGTCGAGCCGGCAGCAGTCCGGCCATCTCGTTCTTGACGTCCGCCGAGAACGAAATCGATACCTCCCAGGACCTTGATGAGTGCCCCTCGCCCCTTACTCGCAGTCTACCCCTCTACGGGCGAGGCCAATGAGATAATCGCTTTGCAGTTCTTCAGCCTCACAAGCTTCTCGCGCTCTATCACACCATGGTCATGGCACGCGCCATCGATCGCCGCCTCTGGGTGCTGAATCGCACGTCGACTCTCCCTCCCCCGTCAGGAGTACGGTCGGGGTGGGGGGCGACGGCAGTGGGTGGATTCGAAGCGGTGCAAGTCGCTGCGGCCGCGGCCCTGCGGCCGGGCGTCGACTGGGTCGTCCCGTATCACCGTGACCTCGCCCTGTGCCTGGCAACGGGCCTTTCTCCGCTCGAGGTCATGTTTGCGATCTTCGGGCGCGCTCCGGACCCGAGCTCGGCCGGCCGCCAGGCACCGGGTACGTTCGGCTTGAAGCGCGCGCGCATCGTCAGCACGTCCGGGGCCATCGGCACGCAGATCGTGCACGCTGCGGGCATCGCTTACGCGAGCAAAGTGAGAGGCCTGGACGAGGTCACCCTCGCATCCATCGGTGAGCGCGGCACCGACACCGGGGACTGGCACGAAGGACTCAACTTCGCCGCCGTGCACCGTCTGCCCCTCGTCTGCCTCGTGGAAGACAACTCAACGAGGGCGCCGGCGCCTCCCGGACTGCACGCATCGGAGCTGATCGCCAGGCGGGCGGAGGGTTACGGGATGGCGGGCGAGAACGTCGATGGCGCTGATTTCGGGGCCGCCTTCGGCGCCTTGACCCGCGCGGTGGACCGTGCTCGTTCGGGCGGGGGCCCCAGCCTCGTCCACGCGAGGGTCGTCGACCTAACCGCGCTGACTCCGCGCGGGACTCACCTTTCTCAGGAGCAGCTGGAGGCCACGTCGAGCCAGGACCCGATCGACAGAATGCGCCGCGAGCTCCACGCCTCGCTCGTGCTCGACGACGCCACCGACGACCAGATCCATCGGGACTGCATCGGCGTTGTCGAAGCCGCGATCGAGGAGGCGCGCTCAGCACCCCTGCCGGAACCGGCCGCCGCGCTGGACAATGTGTTTCAGTGACCTAGGGTGGGAATCGATGCCTGAGATGAGGATGATCGAGGCGGTTCGCGCGGCCATCGCCGAGGAGATGGAGCGCGACGACCGTGTGCTGGTCATGGGCGAGGACGTGGGCCGGAAGGGTGGGGTGTTCGGGGCGACCGACGGCCTTTACGCCCGCTTCGGCGAGGCGCGGGTGCTCGACACGCCGCTTGCCGAGTCGGCCATCGTCGGCGTCGCGATTGGCGCGGCGCTGAACGGTCTCATCCCGATTGCCGAGATTCAGTTCGCGGACTTCATCCACCCCGCCTTCGACCAGATCGTCAGCGAGGCGGCGCGCACCCGATACCGCTCCAATGGCGACTGGTCGGTACCCATCGTCATCAGAACGCCGTTTGGCGGCGGAGTCCACGGCGGGCTCTACCACTCGCAATCCATCGAGGCCTTCTACGCCCACGTTCCGGGGCTCAAGGTCGTCGTGCCCAGCATGCCCGCCGACGCACACGGGCTGCTCAAGTCGGCCATCCGCGACCCTGACCCTGTGCTGTTCCTGGAGCACAAGAAGGTCTACAGGCTGGTGACCGAAGATGTGCCAGACGGCGACCACCTCGTGCCGATCGGTCCCGCGGTGGTGCGCCGGAGGGGAACCAACGTGAGCTGCTTCGCCTGGGGCTTGATGGTGCACTACTGCCTCGAGGCGGCGGCGCAGCTCGAAACCGAAGGCGTGAGCGTGGAGGTCGTCGACCTCCGGACGCTGGCGCCCCTCGACCGTGAGACGATTCTTGACTCCGTGCGCCGGACGGGCAAGGCCATGGTCGTGCACGAGGACAACCTGACTGGCGGGTTCGGCGCCGAGGTCGCGGCAATCATCTCTGAGCACGCGTTCGACGCCCTGGACGGCCCTGTCGTGCGGGTCGCGGCGCCGGACGTCCCGGCGATGCCGTTCAACACCCCGCAGGAGGAGTTCTTCATGCCGAACCCCCAGAAGATCGCAGAGGCCGCAAGGAAGCTTGCCGCGTACTAGGCGGTCTAGCAAGAGGGACCCGTCGCCCCGCCCCAGCCCTCCTCCAAAGGGGGGGAGGGGGAAAGCCTTTCCTCAGGTCAGTCCGGAGGAGTTCGCGATGCGGCGGGAAGCGGTCGCGGCCGGCATGGAGGCGGCGGGCCTGGACGCGATCTGCGTCTTCTACCCGGCGCGCGTCGCCTACCTCACCGGATTCCACCACATCCCGACCGAGCGTCCGATCGTGCTGGTGCTCGGACCGAAGGCCCGCTCGGTCTTGATGGTGCCTGCGGTGGAGAAGGAGCACGCCGAATCGTCGACCTCGCTCGACCAGGTCGACGTGTACTTCGAGTACCCCGGCGCCGAGCACCCGATGGAGCGCGTTTCCGCAATCCTCGCCGAGATCAAGGCCAAGCCCGGTCGCACGGGCGCCGACATCGACGGGTACATCCCTTACTGGGGGTATCGAGGTCCGCGCCTGAGCGACCTGATCGGTCAGCGCGCGTTCGACGCCGAGCTGATCATCGAATCCCTTCGGCGCGTGAAGTCATCCACTGAGATTGCGTGCATCCAGCTGAGCTGCGACTGGGCGGTGCGCGCGCATCACCGGATGCAGTCGGCGATCAAGACCGGTAAGACGGAGATGGAGTGTTACGCGCCCGGCGTAACCGAAACCCTGGAGGAGATGCTTCGTGAGATGCCCGGGTGGCGCCCACGTTCCTTTACGGGCGACGGCCTGACGTCGATGTTCGTCGCCGGCCGCTCGACGGCGATGCCGCACGGTTTCGTGCGCGGACATGGCATCCAGATGGGTGACGTGCTCGTGACCGGAGCAGGCGCCGACATCGACGGGTATCTAAGCGAGCTGGAGCGGACGATGATCGTCGGCGAACCGACGCCCGCGCAGGTGCGCGCCTTCGACGCGATGCTTGCGCTGCAGACCCGGGCGATCGACGTGATGGCGCCAGGCGTGCCGGCCGGCGAGGTCGAGCTGGCCACCGTGCGCCTGGCCGAGGAGCTCGGAGTCGCCGACAACTTGCGGCACCATGTCGGGCACTCGATCGGGCTTGAAGGCCACGAAGCTCCTTTCCTCGACCGCGGCGAGGAGACCGTGCTGGAAGCCGGCATGGTGTTCACGGTCGAGCCCGGCGTGTACATCAAGGACCTTGGCGGCTTCCGGCACTCCGACACCGTGGTCATCACAGACGGAGGCTGCCGGGTCATGACCGACTACCCGAACGAGCTGAAGGACCTCGTCATCTAGCGTCAGGCCGTGACGGTCTCCGGCATCGGCCGGACCTTGCTCGTGTACATGTGCAGAACCGTCGTGCCGTCGGTCGTGTGGCGGCGGACGCGGTCGACGGCCATCGGAGGCAACATGCCCTGGTCCTCCAGCGTCACCACTGTTTCCTTCGGCGCCACCGTCCTCCAGACCTCGCCAACCATCTCGCGGGGAAGGCTGCCCGGCATGTAGACGTACCGGCGGTTCGGAACCTGGCCGCGGGCGAGAACCTCGGCTCGCGAGAAGGCGTCGTGGGCGGAGTAGTCCTTGAGGTACGGGTCGCTCACCTCCAGCAGCTCGTGGTGCTGGTGGGGATAGCGATTGCCCCGGTACAGGAACACCGCCCCGCGGCCGGCCGCGGCACGTGCCGCCTCCGCGATCACGGCTTCAGCAGCCAATTGCTCATGGGGCAGGATGACGAGCACATCGCCGGCCGACGGCCTGTTGCCGAGCGCGCTGGCGATCGATTCCGCCGCACGCTGGGGCCGGAAAGGTACGGGGAACACCGCCGGGCGGCGACGCCTGTAGTACCGGTACGTCGCCAGGCCTGCGATCAGCCCGACCAAAGTCAAACCGCCGCCGAACTCGGTGGCCAGCGGCTTGGCGACGATGTTGACCATCCAGGCCACGACCACCAGCAGGGTGGTCACCACGCCAACTGCAAAGAAAGCGATCACGCCGGGGCTCCAGCGCCTGTACTCGCGCCAGCGCACCACATCGAGACTCACGCAGGTCAGCACGAACGTCCCGAGCAGGCCAAAGGCGTACAGGTCACCCAGCGTGTCGACGCTTCCCCTCGAAGCGATGATGATGACGATGGGCAGGACAACCGCGGCGAGGATCGCCCAGTGCGGGGTCAGGCGCCAGCGGTTGCGGTGCTCGAGAGCACGCGGCAAGAAGCCCATTCGCGCCAGCGCGATGAAGACGTGATAGGCGCCGATGATCGCCGTATTGCTCGCGAAAACGAGCAGCATCGCGCCGGAGACCGCGACGTAATCGCCGAGAAGGCGCCCCGCGACATGAGCTCCGAGCAGCGAGATGAACTGGTTGGGGTCTGAGTTCGCATTGAGAAGAGTGGTCGACCACAGCGTCAGAAGCGGGCTCGTGATCGCCATGGTCAGGACCACGGCCCCCATCGCGCGATAGGCGACGGTCCGGCGCGGCTCGCGCATCGCAGGCGCCAGCTGCGCGATGCTCTCCAGCCCGGAGAAGGCAAGAAAGGCGGCGCCATAGCCCGTGAGCAGGAATAGAGGGGTCAGCGGAGGGCCGTGAGTCACCGCGCTGAAGCTGTGAAGGACGCCTGTCGGCCCCAGGTAGATTGCGGTCGCGACCACCACGACAAGCTGACCCGCACCTGCAAGGCACACGAAGATCGCCGTCGTGCGCGCGCTTTCCTTGATGCCGAGGAAGTTGAGGATACCCAGGCCGATGAGCGCGGCGACGGTGACGTATATCGCCCACGGAATCAAGTAAGGCATCACCACGGCGAGGTACAGCGCGCCCGACAACGCGCTGAGCGCGGCGGTCAGGTAGTAGTCGACGAGGATGAGCAAACCTCCGAGGAGCCCGGCAAAGGGATGCAGGGCCTGCGAGGAGACGTTGACCACGCCGCCACCTTCCGGATAGCGCCACGTGACCTCGGCGTACTTGACACAGAGAAGGATGAAGACGAAAAGCGTCATCAGGACGAACAGGGCGGAGCGCGAGCCGAAATGGCCGTACAGGATGCCTGGGACGTAATAGATCGACGTGCCGATGTCGGCGAACACGACGGCCCAGCACAGAAACGCGCCGAGGCTTCCGCCGTGGAATTTGATCCGGCGGCGGGCACGGAGGGTGGTTCCGCTCAATCCGCGACCTGGTTGCAATGTTCGCCGAGGTGGCGCCGAAGACTCTCGACGTCGGTGCGCAGCCGGCTGACGGCGCGCTGGGCTTGTCGATCGTCCAGCTCCATGAAGGCAACCGCGGCGAGATAGAGCTCGGCGCGTTCGAGCTGCCGGATCGCCGCACGCATGACCCGCCGCCGCTCGCTGGCGGTCCTCGTTTCCGGGATCTGCAAAATGGCGTTGCGCATGCCTTCAAACTAGGTGCGAAGCCGTTAGGCCCCCGTTTGGGCCAGCCCGGGATCCGTATGGATCTTGTATGGATTCCGACGCGATCCATTACCCTCCGCGTCGATGGGTCCGGACGCCGTTGCTCGCCGTGGCCGGCGCCCCGGCGACCTTCGGGTCGTCGTCCGCCGCGCCACCAAGCTTCCTCGCACCCTTGGAGCACCGGCGCTTTTCGCCGCCTGCTACGGGAACGTCGGCTCCAGCATCTACTACGCCCTGGGCGTCACAGCCGCCTTCGCGCTGGGCCTCACGCCGCTGGCCCTCATCCTCGCTGGCTTGATCTTCGTCTCCACAGCCCTCAACTACGCCGAGGGGACGGCTGCCCTACCACACGCAGGCGGCAGCTCGAGCTTTGCACGCCGGGCCTTCAACCCGCCGATTGGATTCCTGGTCGGCTGGGTTCAGCTCCTGAACTACACGGCAACGGTCTCCATCTCCGCCTACTTCGCGATCAGCTACCTCGGCGTTTTCGGCAAGTACGTGCCTCTCTTCCACAAGTTGAAGACGGACGATCTATGGCACGTCGGCGCGACCATCGTGCTGATCGCGTTCTTGATCGTGGTGAACGTGATCGGCATCCAGGAATCGAGCGCGCTCAACCTCGTTCTGGCCATGGCCGACCTGGTGACGCAGTTCGCGCTGGTGATTCTCGGGCTGATCTTTCTGCTCAACTTCCGCACCGTCATCCACAACGTCCACCTCGGTGTTGCGCCGACCTGGGGCAACTTCCTGGCCAGCGTCTCCATCGCGATGGTCACGTATACGGGCATAGAGACCATCTCCAACATGTCCGAGGAGGCGAAGAACCCGGGCCGGAGCGTGCCGCGCGCGACCTTCGCGGTGATCGCTGCCGTGCTGTTCGTCTCGGCCTTCCTTCCGACCATCGGCATGAGCGTCTTCCCGGTGCACCTCGACGCCGGCGCCCAGTACACGACCGACCTGGCCACGACCTGGAAGGACAATCCCGTGGCCGGTATCGTCACGGGCTTTGGGCAGCCACTCGCGTTCTGGGCTGGGCTCTGGGTGGGCTTCCTGGCTTTCACCATCCTCGTGATCGCGACCAACGCGGGCTTGATCGGGATCTCGAGGCTGAGCTACTCCCTTGCGGGGGCTGACCTCCTGCCCCACCGGTTCGCCCGGCTGCACCCCAGGTTCAAGACGCCGTATGTCTCGATCATCGTTTTCGGGATCGCCGCAGGCGTGCTCGTGCTGCCCGGGATCCTCGTCGGAGGACAGGAGATCGACCTGCTTGGTGCCGTCTATTCGCTGGCGGCAACTTTCGCGTTCTGCTCTGCGCACCTGTCGGTCATGCGGCTGAGATTCGTCGAGCCCGACCTCTACCGCCCTTACCGCATGCCCGGCAACATCAAGTTCGGCCGCGACAGCATTCCGGTGATCTCCCTCATCGGCGCGCTTGCGATCGGCACCGTGTTCACGCAGCTGATGTCGCAGAACATCTCCAACTCGACATACATCTATCTCGGGTGGCTAGTGCTCGGCGGGATCAGCTTCGTCCTGTATCGCCGCTACCGAAAACAACCGCTTTGGGAGCCCCTGGAGGTACCGCCTCCGCCGGACCGAGAGATCGAGCGCCTTCCGGCCGCGCCACTTCCGCGCTCCGACCGCTACCGGCTGGGCCGGCGCGAGCGCATCGCCGCGCACGCCGCAGCCGAGCCGGCGCACCGGCGCCGGCGTCCTGGCTGGCAGCTCGAGATCGACCTGTTCTTCGCCCGGCACGGAGCCGTGCGTGGCGTGCTGATCGTGCTCGTGTTTGCGGCCACGAGCCTGCTTGCGGTCGGCGTGGACCTGTCCAGCTACGACCCGTTCGGGCCGAGCCTGGGGTGGTCGCCCGGCATCGTGCTCGTGTCGCTGATCGCAGCGTACCTGCTCAACCGCAGTCACGGCGAGCAATGAGATTCCCTCCCCGCCAGGGGTAGGGTCAGGGTGGAGGGCAACCCAAGCCGGCGTCTGCGTGGGCGAGAGGCCAAGCCGGCATCACCCCTCCAGCCGATACCCGACTCCCGGTTCGTTGACGATGTAGCGGGGGTTGGCCGGGTCGTCACCCAGCTTCTTGCGGATTTGAGCGACGACGTACCGCGTGTTGTACTTGTCGCCGATCGCGTAGTCACCCCAGACCTGGCGCAGCAGCGTGGTGTGCGTCACCGGTTTGCCCGCATGGAGCGCAAGGAAGCGGAGCAGCTCGTATTCGGTCGGCGTCAGGCGCACCAGCCTTCCTTTGACGGTGACTGACCGGCGCCCTAGATCGACTTCAAGGTCACCGGACCGGATGACGGGTTCGCCGGCGGGCACGTCCGCCTGCCTTCGCAGCACCGCTCGGATGCGCGCGACCAACTCCTCTGTGCCGAACGGTTTCACCAGGTAGTCGTCCGCGCCGGCATCCAGGGCGCGCACCTTGTCCTTCTCTCCCGGCATGACGCTGACGACGATCACGACCGCGCGCGTCGCGGGTCTCAACGTTTTCAAGGTCGCTAATCCGTCCATGCCCGGGAGACCGAGGTCGAGGAGGATCACGTCCGGCCGCCAGGCCGTCGCCTCGCGGATCGCCTCCTCCCCGGTTCCTACGGCGTGGACGTCGAAGTCGTGGTAGCTCAAGCCGGTGCGCAGCGCCCGCTGCATCTCGACCTCGTCGTCCACCACCAGCACCCTGCCGCTCACGAGAGCGCCGGGGGCGCGGCCGGCGCACCGGCGGGAATCGGTGCGAGCGGAAGCGTGAACGTGAACCGCGGACCGCGGCGGCGGTTCTCGACGCTGATCGTGCCTCCGTGCGCCTCGACGACCCGCTTGCAGATGGCCAGGCCCAGGCCGCTCCCGCGCGCACGGCGCGTCCAGAACGTGTCGAACACCCGATCCAGGTCGGCGGAAGCAATCGGCGGTCCCTCGTTTTCGACCCAGGCTTCGACCACCCCGCCTCGAGTTGCCGCGCCCACCTCGATGGCGCTCTTCGGAGGAGCCCACTCGAGGGCGTTCTCGAGCAGGTTGGTGAGCACCCGCCCGACCTGCATCTCGTCTACCTCCACCGGGGGCAGGTCCTCAGGCACGGTGACCGCGAGGTCATACGCGTTGAGCTCCGCGCGGAGCTGACGGATCGCGCTGCCGACCAGGTCCGGAAACCGGTGCGCCTCCGTATCGAGCTGGACACCCGCCTCCAGGCGTGACAGGGCGAGCATGTCGCCGACCATTCGGTCGAGCCGGGTCGCTTGCCCATCCAGGTCGATCAACAGCTGCCGCTGGTCGGGCTGCAGCCCAGCCTGAGGCGCGGCCAGCGCGGTGAGCCCTGCGCGCAGCGACGCGATCGGGCTCTTCAGCTCGTGAGACAGAGAGGAAAGGATCGCCGCCTTCAGGCGGTCCGAAGCCTCCAGGCCACGAGTTCGTTCCGCCTCGAGTGCCGCACGACGTCGGTCGAGCAGCAGGTCGGCCAGCCCGATCAGAGCCGCGAGCATCCGGAGCTCATCGGTCTCGGTACGCTCCGAGTCGATTCCGACCACAGCAACACCGCTGGCGAGGGGCAGGTAGGCCGGAGCCGATGCGCCTGGGTGCGTTCGCATCAGCTTGACGGCGCCGTTGCGAACCGCAATGCCGACCGGATGCCCGTTCTCATGAGACCAGGCGGCCTGCTTGAGCTCCTCTGGACTCAGCTCGCTGCCGGCCAGTGCGGTGGGCTGGCCGAAGTCCACGGCAACCAGGGCAAACCGGCCGACGCCCTCAAGCTCGGCCGCTCGACGGCAGAGCATGGCGAGCGCGACCGTCACGTCCGGGGAGCGAAGTGCCGCCGTGGCCAGCTCGTACAGCGCCCGCGACTCCGCCGCGAGGGCCTCCGCGCTCGCGTGCGTGCGGCGCAGCGATGCAGCGAGCTGGCTCGTCACGAGCGCGACCGCCAGGAGGACGACGAGCTCGAGGAGCTCAGCCGGCCCTCTGACGGTGAAGGTGCCCACCGGCGGGACGAAGAAGAAGTCGTAGAGCAGGAAGGCGGCGACGCTGCCGGCAACGGCCGGCCCTCTTCCCCACCGTGCCCCAAGCCACAGCACCACGAGCAGGTAGATGGCCGACAGGCCCGGTATCGACGCCAGGGATGAGATCAACCCGATGGCCGCCGTGGTCCCGATCACTCCGCCGATCGCGATCGCGTACGGCGCCAGGCGGCGCATCATCTCGCCCCTGACGATACAAGCCAGCGCACCCCGGTCCCAAGTGCGCGGGCGGCCGCGGAATCCATCAGCGACGCGTAAAAGGGCGAGCCGAGCTCGGCGCACCCTTTCGCTTGAAACCTCAACCAGCCCGAGAGGGCCTCACGCGGCGCCGGCAATCGTCAGCTCCTGCGCACGGTTCGCGTAGCCGGGATGCGACGGGTGCGCGACCCGATACCACACCAGGGTCTCAGCCAGGGCGTCCTCCAGAGCCGAGGGCTCGAAGCCGAGCTCTTTCCTGGCACGGTCCAGCACATAACCCGCGGAGCGTCGGGGATCGGGTCCGTAGGGACTGGAACCTTCCGGAAGCTGGCCGAACGGCATCGGGTGCAGCCGCGCCGGTTTGCCCATCGCCCGCGCGATGCCTTCGATGAGACTTTTCAGGCTGACGCCTTCGAACGCCGCGTTGTACGCCTTCTGCCTGAGGTCCTTGCGCAGGTCGCATGCCAGAGCGCACGCGTAGCCGATGTCTTTCACCCACGCCAGGCCGGCCTGCCGCTCGTAAGACTCGCTCGGCACCAGCAGCGGCCCGCCGTCTTCGACCCTCTGGATGTATGCGGCGACGCGCAAGGTGTGATCCGCCGGTCCGAAGACCGCCGGCGGCCGGATCACGGTCCACGGGAGATCTGGGTCGCGCGCCAGCACTGTCTCGCACCATCGCTTGCCGTCCATGTAGTCGAGCGCCGGCGGCGGATCACCGGCCAGCGGGATGAAATCGTCTTCGCGTGCGGGCCGGCCGTCCAGGTTCGGGTACACGCCCGTCGAGACGAAGACGTAACGCGCGCCTTTGAAATGACGCGCGACGGCCTGCACCTCGCCGGGCTGGTAGCAGGCGAGGTCGAGCAGGACGTCGGGTTCGACCTGTTCGAGAGCGCGCTTGAGCTGCTCCTCGTCCGCCCGGTCGAACGCGACATAGCTCGTGAAGGTGCCATACGGCCGATCCTTTCGGCCCGCGGCGATCGTCTCCACGCCGCGGCGCATCAGTTCCTTGCACGCGGCCACGCCGATAAAGCCCGCTCCGCCCAGCACGAGTGCGCGGGTCACTATATGTCGCGGGCGGCGAATTCGACGTCGATGCTATCCAGGCTCTTGAGGCGGGCGGCCATCTCCTGCGCCATGGCCACCGACCGGTGCCGTCCTCCGGTGCATCCGAAGGCGATCACCAGGTGCGAACGCCCACGGGCGCGATAGTGCGGGATCGCGGCGCGCAGTGTTTGCTCCAGGTTGCGCAGCAGCTCCTGCGCCGCCGGCTGCTTGACCACGTAGTCGCGCACCGGTGGATCGCGGCCGTCGAGAGGACGAAGCTCGTCGACCCAATACGGGTTTTCGAGCAGCCTGGCGTCGACCACCCATGACGCGCCGTCCGGAAGGCCGTTCTTGTAGCCGAAGGCGAGGCACGTGATGAGCAGGCGCTCGCGAGAGCGCAGCTGCTGTGCCAGCTCGCGAAGCTGCGCGATGTCGACGCGGTGATGCGCGCGGTCGTGGCTGCCGCCGCTTCTTCCATCGCCCGCGCCGACGTGCACCAGGACGTACCGGATGTTTTGCTCGTCCGCGTCTTTCAGCAGCGCGGCGGCATCGCCGCGCGCGGGGAGCACCGCGTCCGCCTCCTCCCATGCCGACAGCCAGCGGGCAAGCTGAAAGCCCGAGTCGAGGAAAACACCGATCGCCTCTTCGAGCTCAGACTCGGTGGCTCCGCCCACAATGACAAGAGTCACAGAGTTTCCTTGAGTCGCTTCGCGAGGCGCTCGGGGACGCCGAGCTTCACGATGTCCTCCACCGGCGCCTCCCGGATCGCCTGCACCGAGCCGAAGTGTCGCAGGAGGGCGCGCTTGCGCGCGGGCCCGATGCCCTCGACTGAGTCGAGGGGCGAGGTCAGCGCCTTGCGCGAGCGGACCTTGCGATGGTGAGTGATGGCGAATCGATGCGCCTCGTCGCGGATGCGCTGGACCAGGAACATGCCCGGCGAGTTGTGCTCCTGGACGATCGGCTCCGCCCGTCCCGGCGCAAAGATCTCCTCTCGCTCCTTGGCCAGCGCAAACGTGGGGATGTCCGCGTAGCCCGCTGACTCGAGCACCTCAAGCACCGCGCTGAGCTGGCCGCGACCTCCATCGATGAGGATGAGGTCCGGACGGCTCGTGAACGAGCGGTCCCCCACCACCTCAGCATCTTCGCGACGCTGGGCCGACTCCAGTCGTTCGAGCCTCCGTCGCAGGACCTCCTGCAGCATCGCGAAGTCGTTTGGGCCCGGGACGAACTTGATCTTGAAATGGCGGTAATGGTCGTTGCGCGGCCGGCCCTCCTCGAATACGACCATCGCCCCGACGGCCGAGTCGCCCTGGATGTTGGAGATGTCGTAGCACTCGATGCGCTTGGGCGGCGTCTCCAGGACGAGCGCTTCGGCGAGTGCGGCTAGCATCGGTTCGGTGCGGCTGCGGTCGTAGTCCGCCTGTATGCGCAGCTGCTCGAGCTCCTGGGCGGCGGTCTCGGCCAGCTGCGAGACGAGCGCGCGCTTGCGTCCGCGCTGCGGCACCTCGATGGTCACGGGACCGCCTCGCCTGTGGCTCAACCACCCGGCCAGCAGGACCGGCTCTTCGACCAGACCAGGCAGGATCACCGCCCGGGGCACATGCGTCGCGCTCGCGTAGTACTGGAGCACGAAGCCGCGTAGCAGCTCGGCCTCGGCCGCATCGCCCGCGCCATCGAGGGCATGCCCGTCGTGGCCGACCATCTTGCCCTGCCTGATGTACGCGACCTCGACGAACACCTCTCCGCCCTGGCGGGCGTACGCAATCAGGTCCTGGTCGTCACGGCCATGCGTGAGGACCTTCTGCCGGTCGGCTATGCGCTCGATCGATTGGAGCTGATCGCGATAGCGCGCCGCGTTCTCGAAGTCGAGGCGGGTCGCCGCGGCCTCCATGCGCTCCTTCAGCTCGCGAACGAGCAGGTCGGAGCGGCCCTCCATGTAGAGCGCGACCTCTTTGATCCGCGCCTTGTAGTCCTCCGAGCTGATCCTTCGTTCGCACGGCCCGGGGCAACGCTTGATATGGAAGTCCAGGCAAACCTTGCCCTGCTTGAAGATCTCGTCTGAGCAGGTCCTGAACGGAAGCAGCTGGCGAATCGATTTGACGGTGCCGCGCAGCGATTGCGCCGAGGTGTACGGGCCGAAATAGAGCGCGCCATCGTTCTGCACGCGGCGCGAGTAGTGGACTCGCGGAAACTCCTCGTTGACCGGCAGCTTGAGGTAGAGGTAGTTCTTGTCGTCCTTGAGCCGGATGTTGAAGCGAGGCCGGTAATTCTTGATGAGGTTGCACTCGAGGACCAGCGCCTCCACCTCATTTGCGGTCGTAACGAACTCGAAGTCCGAAGCCCTGCGGATGAGCTCGGCGACGCGGGCGGTCTGCGCGTAGCCGGGCGTGAAATACGAGCGCAGCCGGTCACGCAGTCGCAGGGCCTTGCCGACATAGATGACCTGGCTCTTGTGATCACGAAACAGGTAGACACCAGGTCCGTCGGGTACGGCCTGCAGCCGCCGTTTGATCGTCTCTTCGATCGATGCCGCCATTGGGATCCGATTGTAGGAAGCCGTAGACTCAGGCTCGTGAGCACAACGCCCAGCGCGTTGCCTGGGCCTCCTCCGGCACAGCCCTCAGGAACGCCGACCCAGATCGCCGGCCAGCAGGCCGCGCCCTCCAGCTCGGTGCCCGTCGGCCCAGCCGGTTTGACGTCCACGCGGGCGGCAGGGACTCAAACCAACACGCTGGCGATCGTCAGCCTCGTCGCGGGGATCGGATCCTTTTTTGCGCACATCATTCCGGGAGTAGGCGGCTTCACTGTCGCGCTGATCGCCGTCGTCACCGGCTACATGGCGCGCCAGCAGATCAGGCAGACCGGCGAGCAGGGCATGGGCATGGCGACGGCCGGGATGGTCATCGGGATAATCCACCTGGCACTGATCGGCCTCCTGATCATCGGGTTGGTGTTCATGATCTTCGTCCTGGGCATCACCCTGTTCGGGGTCGCCGTGCACCGTTAAACCAGTAGACCTAGAAGTGGATGCCTCGCATGAGGTAAGCCATCGCCGCCGCCTCGACTGAGATCTCTTCCTGGTTCTGTTCCCCCTCGCGCTGCGCGCCTTTGCCGGCAGTTTCAGGGAAGACGTGGTATGCGCCGGTCATCACGAACTGCAGCAGTCCAGGCGCGATCGTATTCACGCTCTCGCCGAGCTTGCCCAGGCGCGTCGAGACCTCGGGCGTTCGTGTGAGGATCGCAGACGCGACGAGCTCCGCCGCCTCGTCCGGCGAGCTGGTCGGAAAGTTCTTGTAGATCCCGGTCGGCGCGATCATCGCCGTACGCACAAGCGGCATGTGGATGTTGGTGATTGCGACGCCGTCGTCCCAGACCTCGGGGCCGACGCACCGGCTCAGCGCGGCCAGCGCTGATTTCGATGCGACGTAGGCTCCAAACCGCGGCGGATAGGCCTGCGTTCCGATGCTCGAGATGTTGATGATGTGGCCGCGCTTTCGCTGCCGCATGCCGGGGAGCACCGCGAGTATCAGCTTGACGGCACCGAAGTAGTTGAGCTGCATCGTGCGCTGGTAGTCGTGAAATCTGTCGTACGACGCTTCGATCGATCGCCTGATCGACCGGCCGGCGTTGTTGATCAGGATGTCGACGTGCCCATGTTCTGCCAGCACCTTGCGGATCATCGCGTCGCACGCATCGGTGTCGGACAGGTCGGTCGGGTAGACGAACGCCGCACCGCCGTCCCTCTCGATCTCGCTTTTGAGCTCCTCGAGCTTCTCCTTCGTCCTGGAGACCAGCATCACTCTCGCGCCGTGGCGCCCGAGCATCTCCGCCGTGGCGCGGCCGATGCCGCTCGAGGCGCCGGTCACGACTACGACGCGGTCCTGCAGCACCTGGCGCAGATTGCGTTCGCTCAGCGCTTCGGGGTCGAGCCGGCGCTCCCAGTAGTCCCACACCTTCCAGGCGTAGGTGTGCAAAGGGGGACATGACACCCGCGTGCCTTCGAGGGCGGCCTGCGCCTTCTCACAGGTGAAACGGGCGCGGTTGGACACGTAGCTCAGGGCGGCCTCGGGAATGCGGACTCCTTCCAGCATCCGGCGCTTCAGCGTCTGGGCGACGTCCCAGTGAGCCAGCATGCTGGTCATCTCTTTCGGCAGCATCGCGGCGGCCCGGCTGTCGACCCTGAGCGTGAACTGAGGCGCGTGAGCGGCGCGACAGAACTCGTTGGTCACGTCACCGAGGCTCTGCGCAGAAGGATCGGTGAGATGGAACGTCATGCCATCCAACCCATCCTTGTGTCCGATGGCGTCCAGGGCCCGAGCGACGAAGTCGACCGGAACTACGTTGATCTGGCCACCTTCGAGCCCGACCAGCGGCACCCAGGGTGGGATGGCGTTGCGCAGCCGCTGGATGAGCTTAAACGCGTAGTAAGGACCATCGATGCGGACCGCTTCTCCGGTTTCGGACGAACCTATGACGAGGCCCGGCCGGTAGACGCGAAAGCGCAGGCCCGACTCGCGGACCATACCCTCGGCTTCGTACTTCGTCCGGTAGTAGGGATGGTCGAGGGTCTGACCCTCGGCGAACATCTCCTCGGTGAACTTCCCCTTCCACTTGCCGCCCGCGACCGCGATCGAGCTCACGTGGTGCAGGCGGCCACCAATCTTCTGTGCGAGCTCGATGACGTGGCGAGTGCCGCCGACGTTGGCTCGCTCGTCGTCTTCCTCTGACGCCTCCAGGTTGTACACAGCGGCGAGGTGGTAGACGTCGGCACCCTTCAGCCGGCCCTGGTCGGCTGACCCGATGCCGCACGCCGGCTCCGTGATGTCTCCGACGAGCGGTCGCAGGCGATCTTTCCCGCCAAATGAATCGATCTGGGCTTCGAGGCGTTCGACCGAAGCCGGCCGGACGAGCACGTAGGTGATGCCGTCGCGCCTGGCCAGCTCGTGCAGCAGGTGCCGGCCGATGAAACCCGTTCCGCCCGTGACCAACCTCACCACGGCTCGAACCTTAGTCAAACAGGTTGACCTTTGGTTTAGACAGCGACTTTTACGCGCGCTGTGCCCGGGCGGCGCTTCGGCCGGCGCTGGCTCGCGGCGCCGTTCACCCGCTCGAGCCGCCGCCCAGCTCGCTCCAGCGGAGTCCGCAAGAACTGCCCGGTCGACGAGGCGGCGTTGGCGGCCAGCTGCTCGGGTGTGCCCTCGGCGATCACATAACCGCCCCGCTCGCCGCCTTCAGGCCCGAGATCGATCAGCCAATCCGCGGTCTTGAGCACGTCGAGGTTGTGCTCGATGACGACCACGGTGTTGCCGTGGTCCACCAGCCGATGCAGCACGGCGAGAAGCCTCTCGACGTCCGCGTAATGAAGGCCGGTGGTCGGCTCGTCCAGCAGGTAAAGCGTCCGGCCCGTGTCACGACGCGACAGCTCGGAAGACAGCTTGACCCGCTGCGCCTCACCGCCGGACAGCTGCGTCGCGGGCTGGCCGAGCCGGATGTAGCCGAGGCCCACGTCATGCAGCGTCTTGAGCTTCGTCTTGATCCGAGGCACGTTCTCGAAG